>NZ_LJHZ01000027.1:0-19814 GCF_001296055.1 Novosphingobium sp. AAP93 | reverse complement strand
CGAGCGAAGTCGAGACACCGGGCGCGGCGTTTGGTGTCTCGACTTCGCTCGACACGAACGGGAGGGGGGAAAGGGTAAGCATCGGAAGGGATCACACCAGCGCCTTGGCGGCGTCGTCCATCGTGCCGGCAACGCTGTCGCCGTAGAGGATCATATCGGTATGCGCGGCGCCCGAGGGGATCATCGGGAAGCAGTTCACTTCCTTGGCGACGAGGCAATCGACGAAGACCGGGCCGGGATGGTCGATCATCGCCTGGATGCCGGCGTCGAGCTCGCTCTCGTCGGTGATGCGGATGCCCTTCCAGCCGTAAGCCTCGGCGAGCTTCACGAAATCGGGCAGGCTGTCCGAGTAGGAGTTCGAATAGCGGCTCTCGTAGGTGAGTTCCTGCCACTGGCGGACCATGCCCATCCATTCGTTGTTCAAAACGAAGATCTTGACCGGCAGGCGGTACTGCGTGGCGGTGCCGAGTTCCTGGATGTTCATCTGGATCGAGGCATCGCCCGCGATGTCGATGACGAGCGCATCGGGGAAGCCGACCTGCGCGCCGATCGCGGCGGGGAGGCCATAGCCCATCGTGCCGAGGCCGCCCGAAGTGAGCCACTTGTTGGGGCCGGAGAAGTGGAAGTACTGCGCCGCCCACATCTGGTGCTGGCCGACCTCGGTGGTGATGATCGGATCGTGCCTGCGGGTCAGCTCGTAAAGCCGCTCGACCGCATATTGCGGCATGATGGCTTCCTTGCGGTGCGGGTAGGCAAGTGACTGGCGGGCGCGCCAGCCATCGATCCGGGCGTACCATTCGGCAAGGTCTGCCGCTTCGTGATGGGCTGCATGCCATGCGTCGATCAGCTGGCGCAGCACCTTCGCGCAATCGCCGACGATGGGCAGATCGGCGCGCACGGTCTTGTTGATCGAGGCGCGGTCGATATCGATGTGGATGCGCTTGGAATTGGGCGAGAAGGCATCGAGGCGGCCGGTCACGCGGTCGTCGAAGCGGGCGCCGATAGCAACGATCAGATCGGCGCGGTTCATCGCCATGTTGGCTTCGTAGGTGCCGTGCATGCCGAGCATGCCGAGCCACGCCGGATGATCCGCCGGGAAGGCGCCGAGGCCCATCAGCGTGGAGGTGACGGGCGCGCCGGTGAGGGCCTGAAGCTCGCGCAGCAGCGCGGTCGCTTCGGGGCCGGAGTTGATCACGCCGCCGCCGGTGTAGAAGATCGGCGCCTGCGCGGCGGCGATCATCTGCACGGCCTGCGCGATATCCTCACGCGAACCTTCGATCTGCGGATTGTAGCGCGTGCGGATGCGGGCGGGCTTGCCGGTCCACGGCGCGAGGCCGATCTGGACGTCCTTGGGAATGTCGATCACGACCGGACCGGGACGGCCTTCGGTGGCGATGCGGAAGGCTTCCTCGACGACTTCGCCCAGCTGCGCCGGGTCCTTCACGAGGTAGTTGTGCTTGGTGCAGTGGCGCGTGATGCCGACCGTGTCGCATTCCTGGAACGCGTCCGAGCCGATCAGCGCGGTGGGCACCTGCCCGGTGAGGACGACGAGCGGGATCGAATCCATGAAGGCATCGGCAATGCCGGTGACGGCATTGGTCGCGCCCGGGCCCGAGGTGACGAGCACGACGCCGGGCTTGCCGGTGGCGCGGGCATAGCCTTCGGCGGCGTGGGCCGCGCCGGCTTCGTGGCGCACGAGGATGTGGCGGATGCGTTCATCGCCAAACAGGGCATCGTAAATCGGCAGCACCGCGCCGCCGGGATAGCCGAACACGCATTCGACTCCCTGTGCGACCAGGCTTTCGACCAGGATTTCCGCGCCGCTGCGCTCGTTCTTCACGTGTCGTTCCCTTTCCGGCCCGGTGTATCCTTCTGGACCTTGTCCCGATGCCGCTGCGATGGGGCGCGTTAGCCGCGCCGCCGCGAACCTTCAAACCAAAAACCGCCGAAGAATGGGCGATTACCGCCCAGCCTTACAAAAAATGCGGCCCGGGGCAGATCCAGACTGCACCGGGCCATAGACGCCGCGGGTGGGACTGGAATCCGTGCCCTGCGGTGACGTTTCGGTAGGCGACATAAAATGCCGTGTCAACCGCTAATCGCGTAATAATGCTTCAATCAGACTGTCTGAAGGGGAATTTTCCATCATAATGCGCGGCCAATCGGCGGGCGGCTGGTGGCGCAGCCACGTGTATTGGCGCTTGGCGTAGCGGCGGGTGGCCTGGCTTCCGGCGGTGATGGCTTCGGGTTCGGTGCAGGTGCCGGCAAGGAAATCAGTGACTTCGGTCACGCCGATGGCGCGCATGACGGGGAGATCGGGGTCGAGCCGACGAGCGAGGAGCGCCTCGACTTCGGCGACCGCGCCGCCGTGCCACATCTGCGCGAAGCGGCGGTCGCAGCGCTCGTAGAGCCATGCGCGCTCGGGCATGAGGACGAGGGGGTGCAAGCTGACAGTGTGGCCGATGCCGCCGGTGCGCTCCTCTTGCCATGCCGCGAGCGGGCGGCCGGTGGAGCGGATCACTTCGAGCGCGCGGGCGACGCGGGTGGTGTCGTTTGGGCCGAGCGCGGCGGCGCGGGCGGGGTCTTCGCGGGTGAGGGCGGCGTAGGCTTCGGCGACGGGGAGGGCGCGGACTTCGGCGCGGATGGCGGGATCGATGGGGGGCACAGGGGCGATGCCCTCGAGCAACGTACGGATATAGAGGCCTGTGCCGCCGACGAGAATGGGGAGGGCACCTGCGGCGTGGGCGGCGGCGATTTCGGCGCGGGCGGCGGCGGCCCAGTCGGCAGCGGAGCACGCCTCGGCGCCGTCCCATGCGCCGAACAGGCGGTGGGGGACGCCCTTCATGTCCGCCTGGGTCGGGCGGGCGCTGAGGACGGCGAGGTCGGCGTAGACTTGCGCGCTGTCGGCGTTGATCACCACCGCCTTGCCGGCCGCGAGCGCGGTGCGGACGGCGAGATCGCTCTTGCCGCTGGCGGTGGGGCCTGCAATGAGCGCGAGCGGCGGCAATTGGCCCGCATGACTAGGGGAATGATCGGTGCTCATCGCACGGCTGATAGCAGAGCCCGAGACGCTTGGTGACACATTAGGTGATCGGCTTGCGCTCGCCATGGAGCAGATCGAGGACGCGGGATGGGAAGTGGCCGGCGCGGGGATGCTGTCCGAAGTCGATGATGTGCTCGAAATGGAGCTGATCGAGGAAGCGAAAGCGCCTGACGTGGGCGCGGTGCGGCGCATTCTGGACGAGGGCTTTCCGGCGAGCGACATGCTGCTGTCACGCGTGCCGATCGAGGTGCCGCGCCTGTTTGTGTCGGACATGGATTCGACGATGATCGGGCAGGAATGCATCGACGAGCTGGCCGATTTCGCGGGGCTGAAGGAGCGGATCGCGGCGATCACCGAGCGCGCGATGCGCGGCGAGTTCGATTTCGAGGCTGCGCTGCGCGAACGCGTGGGGCTGCTGAAGGGGCTTTCGGAAAGTGCGATCAAGCAGTGTCTGGACGAGCGCATCCGGCCGATGGATGGCGCGCGGACGCTGGTTGCCACGCTGAAAGCGCAGGGCACGCGGACCGTGCTGGTGACCGGCGGTTTCCATGCCTTTGCCGATCCGGTGGCGGAGCAGCTTGGCTTCGAGCATGTCGTGGCGAACCGGCTTGGCGTGCACGGCGGTGTGCTGACAGGCGATGTCGTCGGCGGGATCGTCGACAGTTCGGTGAAGCGCAAGGTGCTGATCGAGGAAGCGGCGCGGCTGGGCGAGGGGGCAGGTTCGCTGGCGACCGGCGACGGCGCGAACGACATTCCGATGCTGGAAGCCGCGACCCACGGCATCGCCTATCGCGCCAAGCCCAAGGCGCGCGCGGCGGCGGACGGGTGGATCGAGCGGGGCGACCTGACCGCGATCCTGTCGCTCTATGGCATCGCGCGGGAGCACTGGGTGGCCGCTTGACGCGATATTAACACTGGTGTTAGTACCAAGGCAGGACCTGATTCTGCCGGAGATGCCGTGTGAACGCCCTTAGCGCCACGTTTGAAGCCGATACCTCGCATGATTTTCTCGGTCTGCCGCTCTACGACGAACGGCGCCCGCAGCTGAAGCTGCGTCCGGCCAAGGCGCTGCATCACTTCCGCGAGCTGCTGAAGGACAAGGAAAACACCGAGGAAGTGTTCCGCATCTTCGAAGCTTTGCCGTGGCGCGATCTGCGCAAGGCGGGCGAGCGGTTCCTGACTTCGGAGCGCGGCATGGATGTGCGGGTCAAGGAACCCGATCTGCCGACGATCCTCGATGATCACGAAGCGCTGCGCCGCATGCCGGAAGGTTCGCTGGCGCATGCCTATTGCGACTTCATGGAGAGCGAGGGGCTGACGGCGGCCGGCCTCGTCGAGGAATTCAAGCGCTTCGCCAAGGACAAGCCGAAATACAACGACCAGTTCCAGTGGTACATGAACCGCATGCGCGATGTGCATGATATGCTTCATGTTCTCACCGGCTATGGCCGCGACGCGCTGGGCGAGGCCTGCGTGCTTGCCTTCACCTACAGCCAGCAGCCTTCGCCGGCGCACCTGTTCATCGGCTACATGGCCGGTCTCAATATCGGCAAGCAGGTCAAGAGCAGCGCCCCGGTGCTGCGCGCGATCCGGGAGGCGCAGGGGCTGGGCAAGGCCTGCCCGCGGCTGGTCGAGCAGTCGATCACCGAACTCCTGCCGCTGCCGCTGCAGGAAGTGCGTCGCCGCCTGAACATCACGCCTGCGATGCATTACCGCGCGGCGCATGCGGTGTGGCGGTCGATGGATGTCGATCCCTATGATCTGCTGGGGAAGAAGGCGGCGTAGTTACCCCTCCGTCAGCCCTGCGGGCTGCCACCTCCCCATTTGTGCTTCGCAAAAATGGGGAGGAGCTAAAAAACGCCGTTCTGTTGGCCCTCCCCGTTTTGGCGAAGCCCAAACGGGGAGGTGGCCTGCCGCAGGCAGGTCGGAGGGGTTCTTTTACCCCTCCATCCAGTCCTTGAAGAAAGCTTCGTTGGCCGTGCGCAGGTCCGTGATGGCGACCGAGAAGCCCGGGCCGGTGACGGCGCTGCCGCCGGTGGTGCCGATGCGTGTCATCGGGATGCCCGCGGCCTGGATCTGGTCCTCGACGGCGCTCGTCACGACATAGCGGGCCTGATCTTCGCCGAATGCAGTGAAGTGGTCGCCGATCTCTTCGAGCGTGCAGCCGATGCCGCTCGCCATCGCCATTTCGGCGAGCGCGACGAGGAGGCCGCCGTCCGAGACGTCGTGGACAGCAGTGACCTTGCCTTCCGCGATCAGCTGGCGGACGAATTCGGCGTGCGCGCGTTCGGCGGTGAGATCGACCGGCGGGGGTGCGCCTTCCTCGCGACCATGCACTTCGCGCAGCCAGAGCGACTGGCCGAGGTGGCCGTTGCTGTGACCGATGACGAAGATCGCCTCACCTTCGGCCTTGAAGCCGATTTTAGCCATCGTTTCATGGTTTTCCATGAGGCCGACGCCGCCGATGGCGGGGGTGGGGAGGATCGCCGAGCCGCCGCCGGTGGCCTTGCTTTCGTTGTAAAGCGAGACGTTGCCGGAGACGATCGGGTAGTCGAGCGCGCGGCAGGCATCGCCCATGCCGCGCAGGGCTTCGACGATCTGGGCCATGATTTCCGGGCGCTGCGGGTTGGCGAAATTGAGGCAGTTGGTGATGGCGAGGGGCTTGGCGCCGACTGCCGAGATGTTGCGATAGGTCTCCGCTACCGCCTGCTTGCCGCCTTCATAGGGGTCCGCATAGCAGTAGCGCGGGGTGCAGTCGGTGCTCATCGCGAGCGCCTTTTGCGTGCCGTGGATGCGAACGACTGCGGCATCGCCGCCCGACTTCTGGAGCGTGTCCGCGCCGACCTGCGAATCGTACTGCTCCCAGATCCAGCGGCGGCTGGCGAGATCGGGGCAGGCCATGAGCTTGAGAAGATCGGCGCCGATATCGGTGCTGGCGGGAACCTCGCCGAGCGGCTTCACGCCGGCCCATGCCTTGTAGTCCGCAAGGCTCATCGCCGGGCGGTCATAGAGCGGAGCATCTTCGGCAAGGGGGCCGAGCGGGATGTTGCAGACCGTCTCGCCCTGGAAGGTGAGGACCATGTTGCCGGTATCGGTGACTTCGCCGATGACCGCGAAATCAAGCTCCCACTTGCGGAAGATCGCCTCGGCCATGGCCTCCTTGCCGGGCTTCAGGACCATGAGCATGCGCTCCTGGCTTTCCGAGAGCATCATTTCATAGGGCGTCATGCCCTCTTCGCGGCAGGGCACCTTGTCCATGTCGAGCACGATGCCAGCCTTGCCGTTGGTCGCCATTTCGACCGACGAGGAGGTGAGGCCCGCCGCGCCCATGTCCTGGATCGCGACGATGGCGTCGGTCGCCATGAGTTCGAGGCAGGCTTCGATGAGCAGTTTTTCGGTGAAGGGATCGCCGACCTGCACGGTGGGGCGCTTTTCCTCGCTCTTCTCGTCGAAGTCGGCGCTCGCCATGGTGGCGCCGTGGATGCCGTCGCGCCCGGTCTTGGAGCCGACGTAGACGATCGGATTGCCGATGCCGGTGGCGGCCGAATAGAAGATCTTGTCCTGATCGGCGACGCCCACGGTCATCGCGTTGACGAGGATGTTGCCGTCATAGGCCTTGTGGAAATTGGTCTCGCCGCCGACGGTCGGCACGCCGACGCAATTGCCATAGCCGCCGATGCCCGCGACGACGCCTTGGACAAGGTGCTTCATCTTGGGGTGATCGGGGCGGCCGAAGCGCAGCGCGTTCATGTTGGCGACGGGGCGCGCGCCCATGGTGAAAACGTCGCGCAGGATGCCGCCCACGCCCGTCGCCGCGCCCTGGTAGGGCTCGATGTAGGAGGGGTGGTTGTGGCTCTCCATCTTGAAGATGGCGGCGAGCTTGGTGCCGTCCGGACCATCGCCGATATCAATGACGCCCGCGTTCTCGCCGGGGCCGCAGATGACCCAAGGCGCCTGCGTCGGCAGCTTCTTCAGGTGGATGCGGCTCGACTTGTAGGAGCAGTGCTCCGACCACATGACGGAAAAGATGCCGAGCTCGACCAGGTTCGGCTCGCGCCCGAGCGCATGGAGGACGCGCTCGTATTCTTCGGGGGAAAGCCCGTGGGCGGCGAC
Source organism: Novosphingobium sp. AAP93 (assembly GCF_001296055.1). Lineage (NCBI taxonomy): Bacteria > Pseudomonadati > Pseudomonadota > Alphaproteobacteria > Sphingomonadales > Sphingomonadaceae > Novosphingobium > Novosphingobium sp. AAP93. Next base: position 12,658 of record NZ_LJHZ01000027.1, on the reverse strand, counting down.
GGTTTCTGCGGTGATCTCGGCCATGCCAGCGCCCTTAGCCAAGCCGCGCGGGCATGGCGAGTCTCAAGAAATGCGCTTTGCCCCGGAAAGCCTGGAGCGCGACAGTTCGACCGGCAGGACCAGCAGCGCGATCACGGTGAAGGCGAACAGCGCGAGCGCCGGTTGCGCGGGGCTGACGTCGGTCGTGCGCGGGCCGAACCAGTCAATGATCTGGAACAGTGCCAGCACGAGCGCGAGAAGCCAGAGGAACAGGCCTGAACGCGGCCCGGCGGCGCGGGTGCTGCGTGCGTAGTAAGCGAGCGTCCCGAAGGCGAGCACCACTTCGAGCGCGTGTTCGATCATCGGATGGTTCCACAGGCCAAGGCCGAGCTTGGGCGGAGAGCCTGCCAGCGTGAGGTCCGGCGCGTGGACGAGATAGTCCGCCAGCCAGTGCCAGAGAGCGCAGGCAAAGGCGATGGCGGCGGCGGTCCGGCTGCGCGTCGCGGCAAGGACAAGGCCACCCAGCAGCGCGCCCAGCACCGCCGCGCCGAGCAGGCTGTGGCTGTAGCGCATGTCGTAGAGATCGAGCCAGTTGCTCGCAGTGAAATTCGGCACCATGCGGTAGTGCTCGATGCCGAGGAGCGCGAAGGAGAAGAACGCGAAGTCGAGCAGTTGCACCGCGATGACGAGCACCACCAGCGGCGGGGCCTTGCGCGAGGCGGCGGCAACGAAGGCGGGCGCGTAGTGGCCGATGAACATGGCGATCAGCCTGCGAACGCGCGCGCGGCGTATGTGGCGGCGACGGCTGCGGTCATCGTGGCGAACGCGCCCCAGCAGACGTCGATGGCGGTGACATAGCCGGGCCAGCGGGCGAGGGTGGCCTGGTTGGTGAAATCGTAGGTTGCGTAGCAAAGCGCGCCGAGCAGCGCGCCGTTGAGCGCGGCGGCGGGGAGGCCGGACGCGATGCCGGGACGGATCGCGAACCAGACCATGCCGCCAAGGTAGGCGAGGTAGAAAATGCCCGCCGGGGCAAGGCGGAAGGTGGGGGCGAGCAGGTCTCCCAAGGCAGGGCGATAGAGGTTGGGCCCGGCCCAGCCGAGCCACAGCGCATCGAGCCCGCCGAAGACAATTGCCGCCACACCGTATGCGATTACCATTTGCATACACATCCTCCCCGCCTCGAAGCTTGACCGGCTGCGGCTCCCCCGTCAATGCTGCTGGGCGATGGCACACGACACCGACATCGGCTCTCTGAGTTTCGAGGAAGCCTTGAAAGCGCTGGAGGATATTGTCCGCCGGCTGGAAAGCGGCGAGGCTCCCCTCGACGAATCGATTGATCTTTACGCGCGGGGTGATGCGCTGCGGGCCCATTGCCAGAAGCGGCTCGATGCCGCCCAGGCGCGGATCGAAGCGATTGTTTCGGATGGAGCTTCGGGCGGTGTGGGACGTGCCACGGGAACCCGGCCCTTTGATGACGGAGCCGAGAGGGGATGACGGCAATGGAACGTACCGGTCCCTGGCGGGAGCTGCTGCTGCCGGCCATGAAGCGGATCGCTGAAGATGTCGATGCCAGCTTCGATGCGCTGCTGCCGATGGCGAACGATCCGCGCGACCGGCTGATCGAGGCGATGCGCTATGCCGCGATGGGCGGTGGCAAGCGGCTGCGCCCGCTGCTGGTTTCGGCAACCGCCGCGCTGTTCGGGGCGGACCGGCAGCTGGCGATCCGCGTCGGCACCGCGCTCGAGGCGATCCACGTCTATTCGCTGATCCACGACGATCTGCCGTGCATGGACAATGACGCGCTGCGCCACGGCAAGGCGACAGTGCATGTCGCGTATGACGAGGCGACGGCGGTATTGGCGGGTGACGCCTTGCATGATTTCGCGTTCGAGGTCCTGTCCGATCCCAATCTGACCGGAGATCCTTTCGTGCGCATCGAACTGGTGCGCACGCTGGCGCTGGCGAGCGGCATGAACGGCATGGCCGGCGGGCAGATGATGGACATGGCGGCCGAGACCGCCTCGTTCGACCTGCCGACGGTGACCCGGCTGCAGCAACTGAAGACCGGCGCGCTGCTGAGCGCGGCGGTGGAGATGGGCGCCATCATCGGACGCCTTCCGTCCGAAGGGCGCTCGCACCTGCGCGGTTATGCGCGGGATATCGGCCTCGCCTTCCAGATTGCCGACGACCTGCTCGATGCCGAGGGCGACGAAGCGGCCGCCGGCAAGGCGCTGCGCAAGGACGAGACCGCCGGCAAGGAGACGTTCCTCTCGCTGCTCGGGCCAGAGCGGGCGCGCGAGCAGGCGCAGATCCTCGTCGAACAGGCGGTGCAGTTCCTCTCGTCATATGGTGAGGAAGCGGACCTGCTGCGCGCGCTGGCGTGGTTCATTGTCGAAAGGGATCGGTAGGACATGGGAGAGGCGGGCAAAAGGATCGGGGTATACCCCGGCACATTCGACCCGATCACGCTGGGGCATCTCGACATCATCCGCCGGGGGGCGAAGCTGGTCGACAAGCTGATCATCGGCGTGACGACCAACCCTTCGAAGAACCCGATGTTCACGCCGGAGGAGCGCATGGCCATGGTCACGCGCGAAGTCGCCGCGCAGGGGATCGAGAACGTTTCGGTGATGGGTTTCCACGCGCTGCTGATGAAGTTTGCCGAAAAGCAGGGCGCCAGCGTGATCGTGCGCGGCCTGCGCGCGGTGGCGGACTTCGAATACGAATACCAGATGGCCGGCATGAACCAGCAGCTCAACGACGGGATCGAGACCGTGTTCCTGATGGCCGACGTCAGTCTGCAGCCGATCGCTTCCAAGCTGGTCAAGGAAATCGCCATGTTCGGCGGTGACATCGCCAGGTTCGTGACGCCGCAGGTGCGCGAGGACGTGGTGGAGCGGGTGCGGCGGCAGGGCCAGCTCGGCGATTACTGAGGTCTTTCGCGTCGGGGCGGGCCATTTGTTCATTGCGGCGTCATCGCCGGGGGCCTATCCGCCGCGCATGGGGCTGGCGGTGTCGGCCCAGGGTTAGGCAGGATTTCGGTTTGATGGCATCGCGTTTGTTCAACAAGATCGTGCTCGGGCTCGCGCTCGGAGCGTTGGTGGCTCCGATCTCGCCTGCGCTGGCGCAGCGGGCGCCGCAGAAGGAAGCGCCAAAGCCGATCAAGATCGATCCGATCCAGCACGCGCAGGGCATGACCTATGCGGTCGATCCGGACATTTCGCACGATCCCGACAATGTGCTGCTGCTCGATCTTTCGAACGGCGGGCGCGTCGCCATCCGGCTGATGCCGGAATGGGCGCCCCGCCATGTCGAGCGGATCAAGACGCTGACCAAGGAAGGCTTCTACAACGGGGTGATCTTCCACCGCGTGATCGAAGGCTTCATGGCGCAGACGGGCGATCCGACGGGGACCGGGCAGGGCGGTTCGAAGCTGTCCGACCTCAATGCCGAGTTCAACGATATCCCGCACCTTCGCGGCACGGTCTCGATGGCGCGAACCGACGAGCCCAATTCGGCCAACAGCCAGTTCTTCATCGTGTTCTATCCGCGCTTTGCGCTCGACCACAAGTACACGAACTTCGGGCGGGTGATCGCGGGGATGGACGTTGTCGATTCGATCGTGCGCGGCGAGCCGCCCAAGAACCCGACCAAGATCGTGCAGGCGAGCCTCGCTTCGGAAAACAAGGCCCCGCCGCCGCCGCCCGCGCCTGCCGCGCCGGCTGCGTTCACGGCGGACATGTTGAGCAATTCGAAGTCGAACTGATCCTGCCGCTTAGGGCAGGCGTGCTTGTCGAACCCGGCACACCCCGCTAGCGGCGCGTGCCATGCGTGTAGACCTTTTCGATTTCGAACTTCCGCCCGAGCGCATTGCGCTGCGCCCTGCTTCGCCGCGCGATTCGGCCAAGCTGCTGGGAGTGCGGTCCGACGGGCCGTTCGTCGACGCGATTGTGCGCGATCTGCCGCAGTTGCTGCGCGCGGGCGATGTGCTGGTGTTCAACGATACGCGGGTGATCCCGGCGCAGCTGGAAGGCGAAGTCGGCAACGCGCGGATCGGCGCGACCTTGCACAAGCGCATCGATCTGAGGCGCTGGCAGGCTTTCGTGCGCAACGGGCGGCGGCTCAAGCCGGGCGTGGTGGTGACCTTCGGCGCGGGCGTGACGGCGATTGCCGAAGAGCGCTTTGCCGATGGCAGCTGGACCTTGGCGTTCGGCGGCGAGGAGCCGGTCGAGGTGCTGCTGGAGCGCGCCGGGACGATGCCGCTGCCGCCCTATATCGCGGGCAAGCGCGCGGTCGACGAGCGTGACCGCGAGGATTACCAGACGATGTTTGCAGCAGAAGACGGCGCAGTGGCCGCGCCGACTGCGGCGCTCCACTTCACGCCTGAACTGATGGCGGCACTGGCGGAGGCAGGCATCGGGCACGAGACGCTGACGCTCCACGTCGGCGCGGGGACGTTCCTGCCGGTCAAGGCGGACGATACCGACGACCACGCGATGCACGCCGAATGGGGCCGGATCGAGCCCGAGACCGCGGCGCGGCTCAATGCGGTGCGCGCGGCCGGCAGGCGGATCATCGCGGTCGGCACCACCAGCCTGCGCCTGCTGGAGAGCGCGGCGGACGAGCACCGCGTGATCCACCCGTTTGCGGGCGACACCAGCATCTTCATCACGCCGGGCTACCGCTTCCGCGCGATCGACGGGCTGATGACCAACTTCCACCTGCCCAAATCGACGCTGATGATGCTGGTCAGTGCACTGATGGGACTGGAGCGGATGCAGGAAGCCTACGCCTACGCCATCGGACACGAGTACCGCTTCTACAGCTACGGCGATTCGAGCCTGCTGATCCCCTAGGCTGCGACCATGTTCGCCACGGCATCGAGCACGGTGAGGCGCTGCTTCTTGAGGTCTTCGAGGTGCTGGTCCGAGGTCGGCTCGATGCCGGTTTCGGCGCGGTGGATCGCCTTGTCGAGCTCGTAGTAGGCGTCGCTCAGCTTGCGGAAATGGGCATCGCTGAGCTTGAGCGCGTGAAGCTTGGCGGCGGCTTGCGGGAAGGCGGCGGCGAGATCGTGGGCGGCATGGCTCATGGTGTGCTCTCCTCTTGGGGTACGGGAGGAGGCTAGCAGCACCGGCAAGGCCATGAATTGAGGCCAGTCAAAACGGACGCGGGCTGTGCCGATCATTCGCGGAGCATGGGCAAGGCAATTTGCGCGCCATGGCGATTGTGCGTAAGGCGCTGGGCCATTCCCGCACCCGAGATCCCCGATGACCCGCTTTGCCTTCACCGTCCACGCCACCGATGGCCGCGCCCGCACCGGCACGATCGAGATGAAGCGCGGCACGATCCGCACGCCCGCGTTCATGCCGGTGGGGACGGCGGGCACGGTCAAGGCGATGAAGGTGGAGGATGTCGCGGCGACGGGGGCGGACATCATCCTCGGCAACACCTATCACCTGATGCTGCGGCCAGGCGCGGAGCGCATGGCGCGGCTGGGCGGGCTGCACAGGTTCATGCGGTGGGACAAGCCGATCCTGACGGACAGCGGCGGCTATCAGGTGATGAGCCTGAGCGAGCTGCGCAAGATCACCGAGGAAGGCGTGACGTTCGCGAGCCACATCGATGGTTCGCGCCACAACCTGACGCCCGAACGCAGCATGGAGATCCAGCGCCTGCTCGGCAGCGATATCGTGATGGCCTTCGATGAATGCCCCAAGATCGACCAGCCGCGCGACGTGATCGCGCGCAGCATGGAAATGTCGATGCGCTGGGCGAGGCGCAGCCGCGACGGGTTCGATGCGGGCGGGCAGCATGCCGAGGATGCCGCGCTGTTCGGCATCCAGCAGGGCGGGCTTGACGAGCAACTGCGCGCCGAAAGCGCGGGCAAGCTGCAGGACATCGGCTTTGACGGCTATGCCATCGGCGGGCTGGCGGTGGGCGAGGGGCAGGAGGCGATGTTCGCCACCCTCGACTTCGCGCCGGGACAGCTGCCGGCAGACCGCCCGCGCTATCTGATGGGCGTGGGCAAGCCCGACGATCTGGTGGGGGCGGTGGAGCGCGGGGTCGACATGTTCGACTGCGTGCTGCCGACGCGATCAGGACGCAACGGGCAGGGTTTTACCTGGGACGGGCCGATCAACATGCGCAATGCGCGCCATGCCGAGGACATGGGGCCACTTGATGCCGAGTGCACCTGTCCGGTCTGCGCGAAATACAGCCGCGCCTACCTGCATCACCTGCATAAGGCGGGCGAGATGCTGGGGGCCATGCTGCTGACGGAGCACAACCTTTCATTCTACCAGCAGTTGATGGCGGCGATGCGCAGCGCGATTGCCGAAGGTCGGTTTGCGGCTTTCGCGGCGGTTTTCCGGGCAAGGTATCTGGCGAAGCGCTAGGGATCCGCCCTGCCAGATCGGATGCGAAGTCGCTTGCAAGGCTCCGCTGTTGCCAAGAGTATCGCATTGGAGTTTGGGGGGAAGTTCCATGCGGGCAAGCATCGCGGTCATGGGCATGGTTCTGGCGCTGGGCGCCGTGGCCGCGCGGGGGGAGGATGGCACCGCCATTGCGGCGAAGTTCGGCGCGCTCGAGGATGTGCGCCAGATCAGCCTCTCGCCCTCGGGCAATCAGGTCGCCTATCTCAAGCCCAACGCGGGCCCAGGGGTGATGGTGATTGTCGCGGATTTCTCCACTGGCCAATCGCGCGCCGTGCTGAATGCGGCAAATCCCGGCGAGAACCTGCGCTGGTGTCGCTGGGCGAGCGAGACGCGGCTGATGTGCAAGCTCTATGTCGCCGTCAACCGGAGCGATCTGCTGATGAGCGCCACCCGCTATGTGATCGTGCGCAATGACGGCACCGGACAGGGCTACCTATCGAGTGGGCTCGGGAGCAAGTCGATCGGCGGGCTGCAATTCGTCGGCGATGTGCTCGACTGGGACATCGCGGGCAAACCCGGCCATGTGCTGATGACGCGGCAGTTCGTGCCGGAGGGCGAGATCGGCAGCAATATCGAGCGGCGGCGCGAGGGACTTGGCGTCGAGGACGTCGATCTGGAAAGCGGCAAACGCAGCCTCGTCGAGCCGCCCCGGAAGGGCGCGGTGCGCTACATGACTGACGGGCGCGGCCATGTGCGTCTGATGGCCACGCGCGGCCAGAACGACGACGGCTATGCCAAGGACGAGATGCGCTGGTTCTACCGCGCCAAGGACGACGACAAGTGGCTGCCGTTCACCACCGCCAGGGACGAGGACAGCGACACGCCGCTGGCGGTCGATCCGGACCGCAACATCGCCTATGTTCTGGGCGGCAAAAACGGCGTGGACGTGCTGTACGGTGTCGCGCTCGATGGCACCGGCACGCGGCAGGTCATGATGGAGCAGCCGGGAGTCGATATCGACAATGTGATCAGCATCGGGCGCAATGGCCGCGTGGTGGGCGCGACCTATGCGACAGAAAAGCGGGTCAACGCGTTTTTCGATCCTGAGCTCAAGAAGCTGGGGGCGGCGCTGGGGAAGGCCCTCCCGGGCCAGCCGCTGGTCGAATTCGTCGATTCGAGCGAGGACGAGGGGCGGCTGCTGCTGCTGGCGAGCAGCGATTCGGATCCCGGGCAGTTCTACCGCTATGACAAGGCGACCCATCGGCTGGAACAGGTGCTGCCGATGCGCGAGCCACTGGTGCAGATGCCGCTCGGCAAGATGACGGCGGTGACCTATCCGGCAGGCGACGGCAGCATGGTTCCCGCCTATCTCACGCTGCCGCCCGGCGTGGCGGGGATGGCAGCGGCCAAGCGTCTTCCCGCCATCGTCATGCCCCACGGCGGGCCCGGCGCGCGGGACGAATGGGGCTTCGACTGGCTCGTCCAGTATTATGCGGTGCGCGGTTTTGCGGTGCTCCAGCCCAATTACCGCGGCTCCACCGGCTATGGATCGGCGTGGTACCAGAAGAACGGGTTCAAATCGTGGCGGCTGGCGATCGGCGATATCTCGGCGGCTGGCCGCTGGCTCACCGCGCAGGGGATTGCGGATCCCGCGAAGCTTGCAATCGTCGGCTGGTCCTATGGCGGCTATGCGGCACTGCAATCGGGCGTGACCGATCCCGGGCTGTTCAAGGCGATCGTCGCGGTGGCGCCGGTGACCGATCTCGACAATTTGCGCGAGGAATCCCGCGATTTCGTCAATTTCCGTCAGGTCGATGCCTTTATCGGTCATGGCGATCACATTGCCGATGGTTCGCCCGCGCGCCACGCGGGCGCGATTGTCGCGCCGGTGCTGCTGTTTCACGGCGAGGTCGACCAGAACGTGAACGTGGCGGAATCGCGCCTTATGGCAGATCGCCTGAAGCATGCCGGCAAGGACGTGACCCTCGTGACCTTCCCGGGGCTCGACCACCAGCTGGCCGCAGCAGCCGCGCGGACGCGGCTGCTGGCCGATAGCGATGCCTTCCTGCGCAGGGCGCTAGGGATGTAACCCGCGCCGGGATTACACCGGAAGCAGCATCGCCGCGGTCTCGTCGCGGTGCTTCTTGAGGTACTTCATGAACGGGGTGCCGCCGGTGCCGACATCGGGATCGTTGCCGGCCGTCTTGCTGCCCTGCTTGTTGATGTAGCTGGCGGCATATTCGAGGTGGCGGCTGCGGAAATCGGCCACGGCCTGGACCGCGCCGTTGTAGGCGTCGGTCAGGCCCTTGTGGCTGGCGCCGCTGACGAAGCGGCGCAGGGTGGAGGCGGCGCGCACGTCCTCGATGAAACGGCGGTGGCCGGTGGGGCGGTAGATGTGGAGCTCGTCGAGATAGGCCTTCAGCGGATCGGCGGCATGGCCGACGCCGAGGAGGGCATCCATCGAGGGCACGATCGAGGACTGCGAGCCGGTCTGGCCGCGATAGGCCTGGGGCTGGCCGCCGAGGCGCGCGACGCCCTCGTAGACGACACCGGCGCCGAGCGCGGGGTTGTCCTTCCAGCCGTGGATATAGGGGCGCACGCGGCGGAAGTAGATATAGGGATCGCACTGCTCGGGCATGCGGTCGAAGATCGCGTTGATGCCGGACCAGATGCCGACCATCTGTTCGAGGAGGCCGCGCGCGGTATCGACATCACCGGCTTCGGCGGCAGCGATGATCGGCGCAAACAAGGCGAGCGCCTTGCCCGCCTGCGCTTCGATGGCGACGTGGATGAGGACGAACCACGCCTCGTCGGTGCCGGCGGCGAACTTCTGGATCATGTAGATGTTGTCGAGGTGGACCGGAGCGGCGGGATCGATCAGGCCCCAGTTGTCGAGCACATAGCCGCTGTATTGCAGGAGCGGCTGCTGATCGAGCTTGTCCGCCAGCGCGACCATCGGGCCGGCAAGCACGGCGGGCAGCGTGGTGACCGCCTCGGCCGCGCCCCAGATGTAGGACTGTACGAGGAACGAGTAATGGACCATCGCCATGCGCGCGGCGGGTTCATCGAGCGCGTCGACCATGGCGGGGGTCATGACGGGAAGCTGCTCTTCGAGGACTTCGCGCACCCTTCCGGTTGGGAGGATTTCGGGGAGGCGCATGGCCACGGCGCGGGCCTGCGCGAAGGCGCCTTCGAGCGTGACGGCGCTGGCATCGTAGGCGCAGAGGAAACCGCGCTCGGGGGTGATGTCGTAGCTTGCGAGGGGGGCGATGGGCATGGCGCTCTCCGTTATGGGGTTTGCGCAAGGATATGCGGTTTTCGGCGAAAAGAGGTTGCGTATTGACGCGTTGGGACAGTCTCATGCACAATATCTGACGGCATGGATGTGATCGACGGCAAGATATTGCACGAGCTGGAGGCCGAGGGGCGAATCAGCAATCTGCAACTGGCGGAGCGGGTGGGGCTTTCGCCGTCTGCGTGCCTGCGCCGGGTGCAGGCGCTGGAAGCGAGCGGCGTGATCAAGGGCTACCGCGCGGTGCTCGACCGGGCGAAGCTGGGCGGCGGGGTGACGATCTTCGTCATGGTGGGGCTGGGCGGCCAGCTGAAGGCGGACTCGCTCTCGTTCGAGGCGGCGATGGCGGCGGCGCCGGAAGTGCGCGAGTGCCACAACGTGACCGGCGCGGTCGAATATCTGCTGCGCGTGGAAGTGGCGGATCTGGAAGCCTACAAGCGGTTCCATTCGGACACGCTGGGCACACTGCCGCAGGTGCGCAGCATCACCAGCCACGTCTCGCTCGGCACATCGAAGGACCTGCGTGGTTGAAACGAAAAAGGCGGGACTTGCGCCCCGCCTTCTTCGTGTTCGGTCTGAACCGCCGGATCAGCGCGAGTAGAACTCGACGACCAGGTTCGGTTCCATCTTCACCGGGTAGGGCACCTCGTCGAGCGTGGGCACGCGGACGAAAGTGGCCTTGTCGGCTTCGGCGGCGACGTAATCGGGAATGTCACGCTCGGCCAGCGACTGGGCTTCGGCGATCAGCGCCATTTCCTTGGCCTTGGGGCCGAGGGTCAGCACGTCGCCGGGGCGGACGCGGCGGCTGGCGATGTTGCACTTCACGCCGTTGACGCGGATGTGGCCGTGGCTGACGATCTGGCGGGCCGAGAAGATCGTCGGCGCGAACTTGGCGCGGTAGACGATCATGTCGAGGCGCTGCTCGAGCAGGCCGATCAGGTTCTGGCCGGTATCGCCCTTCATGCGCGAGGCTTCCTGGTAGGTCGCCTTGAACTGCTTTTCGGTGACGTCGCCGTAGTAGCCCTTGAGCTTCTGCTTGGCGCGCAGCTGCAGACCGAAGTCCGACACCTTGCTCTTGCGGCGCTGGCCGTGCTGGCCGGGGCCGTAGCTGCGGCGGTTGACCGAGCTCTTCGGGCGGCCCCAGATGTTTTCGCCGAGACGGCGGTCAATCTTGTGCTTCGATGCCTTGCGCTTCGACATGGCAAGTCCTTTCAATTTGCTATGGCGGCCAGCGTGAGCCGGCCTATGGGAACCGGCCTTGGGGCCGGCGTTTCGTAGACCCGGAACCGCACCATTTCCCCATGCGGAGGAATGCGGCCACTGCTTCACCGGGCGTGCAGGGCCAATTGCGAAGGCGCGCCTAGACACGGCATTGGCGGGAATGTCAAGGCGGGAGTGGGTGTGCGGCGTACACGAACCAAAATGGAAATGGGGACTGTCCCCATTTAACGCGGCGTGCGCATCAGGGCGGTGATGACGCCGCGCATGGTGCGCACTTCGAGGTGGTTCCATGCGGGCTTGGTCAGCATGTTGCGCAAGGTGAGGCGCGTGGCATGTGCGCGGCCCTCCGGCTTGAAGTAGTCACGCGGTTCGAGGTGTTCGGTGATCTGGGCGATCAGGCCTTCGAGCTCTTCCTGCGGGGCAGGGGGGAGAAGGTCTTCGGCGGGGGGCTGGGCGAGGCCGGAGGCGGCGTGCTTCGACCATTCGTAGGCGCACAGGATCACCGCCTGCGCGAGATTGAGCGAGCCGAATTCCGGGTTGATGGGCACGGTGACGATGCTGCGGGCGAGGGCGACGTCGTCGGTTTCGAGGCCTGAGCGTTCGGGGCCGAAGACGAACGCGGTGCCGCCCACGGCGTTGACGGTTTCTCTGGCGGCTTCCTCGGGCGTGAGGACGGGCTTGGTGACGCCGCGCTTTCGCACGGTGGTTGCGTAGACATGCGCGCAATCGGCAACGGCTTCAGCGAGGGTATCGTAGACTTCGGCCTGCGCCAGCACGATATCGGCGCCCGCGGCGGCGGGGCCTGCGCTGGGGTTGGGCCAGCCGTCGCGCGGGGCGACGAGCCGCATGCGGGTGAGGCCGAAGTTCAGCATGGCGCGCGCGGCCTTGCCGATGTTTTCGCCCAGCTGCGGGCGGACGAGGACAATGATGGGGCTGCTGCCTGGCCCCTCGACTTCGCTCGGGGCGAACGGGGTGGGGGATTTGCCCTCGACTTCGATTAAGTTGGTCGGATTGTCTGATTCCATATCCCCCTTTGCCGTTCGTCCCGAGCGAAGTCGAGGGAAGTGGCCGAGCGAAGCCGAGGCCCTTGCTTCGCGCTCAGCCGGCGGCATGGCGAAGTAGGACAGCTTGTCCCAGTCGCGCGCGATGATGGCTTCCTTCTTCGCGCGCGACCACGGCTTGATCTTGAGTTCGTTGGCCAAGGCCTCTTCGCGCGTCGCGAACTCCTCTGCCCACACCAGTTCCACCGGACGCCGATCATGTGTGTACCCCTTGTAGGTACCATTGTGATGATGGGCGATCCGGGTTTCGAGATCGTCAGTGTGGCCTGTGTAGTAGCTGCTGTCGGCGCAGCGGAGGATATAGGTCCAGAAGGGCATGTCCGGTGCCTTAGCCTGCCTCGGCTTCGCTCGGCAATTGGTCCCTCGACTTCGCTCGGGACGAACGGGGTGTGAGTTAGGGCTATTTACCCCCCACTTCCCGCACCGAGCTTGCAAATTCCTCGAAATCGCGCGCTTCGGTGAAATCGCGGTAGACGGATGCGAAGCGGATGTAGGCGACGCTGTCGAGCTGGCGCAGGCCTTCCATCACCATCTCGCCGATCTGGCGGCTTTCGACTTCGGCATCGCCCAAGGTTTCGAGCTGGCGCTGGATGCCGCTGACAAGGCGTTCGATGCGTTCCGGCGAAACCGGGCGCTTGCGGCAGGCGAGCGAGACGGACTGTTCGATCTTGGCCCGGTCGAACGGTTCACGGCGGGGCTCGCCGCTGCCGCTCTTGAGCACCATGACTTCG
>NZ_LJHZ01000026.1:0-76835 GCF_001296055.1 Novosphingobium sp. AAP93 | reverse complement strand
CTTGCCCACCCCTGGCCCCTCCCGCAAGCGGGAGGGGGATGACGTTGCTTTCGGCCGCGATCGTGAGTGTCTGCTCCAGATCATCGGGTGGCAGCAGCACGAGATGCACCCCCTCGCTGTGCGCGGCGAGCATCGTAAGGTCGATCTCGCACACCCCCTTGGCCTGCCACTCGCCATCGGGGCGGGCCATGCGACCGGCGGAAATCAGGCGGCAGAGGCGGCCATAAGCGGCCCGGTCGGTCGGATAGGCGAGGAAGGCGAGGCCTTCGACCGTCTCGATCCGGCAGCCGATCACCGGACGCAGGCCGAGCGCCTTTGCCTCACCATGCACGCGCACAACACCGGCCATCGAATTGGCATCGGCCACGCCCATGGCATCGTAGCCGAGGCGGTGGGCAGCGAGGACGAGATCGACCGGGTCGGAAGCCCCGCGCAGGAACGAGAAGCAGGTTACAAGGCCGAGTTCGACGAACGGCGCGCGGACGGGTGCGCTGAAAGCCTCGTCGCCCGTCAGGCGCCGCCGCGCAGGAGTGAGCGGACCTTCAGGCATTCTGCTACTCTTGCTCCGTTCGTCCCGAGCGAAGTCGAGGGACCTTGGCCGAGCGAAGTCGAGGCGTTCTGCGCGCCAGTTCTCGGCTTCGCTCGAACTTGCCCCTCGACTGCGCTCGGGGCGAACGGGGCATAGGGAGAGGGAAAGATTGCCCGCTCACGCACAGAGCCCCTGCAGGAACCATTCGGGTGCGCCGCCGCGACCGTCGCCGGCAAGGCCGTGGCGGTAGATCCAGTAGCGGCGGCCGGTGCTGTCCTCGATGCGGTAATAATCGCGCAGGCGCACGGTACTCCGTTCGCGCCACCATTCGGGCGCGATGCGTTCCGGCCCTTCGGCGCGGGCGATTTCGTGCACCCCGCCGCGCCAGCGGAACAGGCGGGGGAGCCCGTCCGGCGCTTCGTAGATCACTGCGATGGGTTCGGGCCGATCGAGCAGCTTCAGCGGGCGCTCGTGGAAGGCGAAGTCTTCCTGCAGGCCGGGCTGCGGCTCCAGCGGCGGCGCCCAGCGCTGCGCACGTTCGGGCAGGTGGCTGGCGCGCGGCAGCGGGCGGCGCACGGCGCCTTCGCCCAGCCGCACGGTGAGCCGGTCCATGCAGGCGGCAAGGCTGGTGCCGTGGCGCTCGGCGGCGGCATCGAGATCGGCTTGCGCGAGCGCCAGCGGTTCGGTCCACGGTGCGATGAGGCGCACGAGTTCGATCCCGAAGCCCGCATCGAGATCATCGAGCCGCGCGGCGAAGAGGCGGCAGACATGCGCGGGATCGCGGGTAGCCGCCGCCATTTCGAGCCGCCGGACAAGGACATCGCCATCGACCTTCCACGCCGCCAGTTCGAGCCGGCGTGCACCCTCCCCGCGCCCTTCGAGTGCGCGCGCCATATCCTCGGCGAGGTCCGCCAGCACACGGTCGAGCAGCGGGCGGTGACGGATCGGCTCCATCAGGCGGCGCTGGACCATCGGCTGTTCGACCGCGATGATGGGGAGCAGCGGTTCGGGCACGCGGCCAAGGAGCTGGTCGAGCCGCACCAGCGGATTGGCGGCAGGCGCGCGGCGGGTGCGGAAACGGCGGGCGAGCGCTTCGCGGCCGATACTGGCCAAGTCCTCGATCCGTTTGAGGCCGAGGCGGCGCAGCAGGAGAAGCACTTCGTCATCGAGCCGCAGCGCCGCGACCGGGAGCGGGCCGAGGCGCTCGAGCATCGCCTCGCCCTCCAGCACCGCGCCATCGGGGCCATAATGCGCCAGGGCCCAAGCGGCGCCTGCCGTAGGAGCCATCGCCACGCGCGCAAGAAGGCCGCGCCGCCGCAGTTGCGCGCGCGCGTCGGCCAAGAGCGCGGCTTCTCCGCCGAACAGATGCGCGGCGCCGGTGGTATCGACGATCAGGCCATCGGGCGGATCAAGCGCGGACCACGGCCCCCAGCGCTGTGCCCAGAGCGCGAGGGCTTCGAGGAAGGCGAGGTCTCCGGCGGGATCGGCCGGGCGCACGGCCAGCTGCGGGCACAGCGTGCGCGCGTCTGCCAGCATCGCGCCAGAGCGCACGCCTTGCTCCGCACCGGCAGCGTTGACCGCGGCGATGCGCGGGCCATGGGCGGTTTCGGCAATCAGCGCGAGCGGGGCAGCGTCACTCCCCTGCCCCCGCCTGCAGCCTTCAGCCAGCCGCCAGCGATCGAGCGCCAATCCCATGCACCAGATCGCCATGATCCGGCGCGGGACCGGCGACGAGAGCATTGCCGTCATCACGCAAGGTCCAGTGTCCGGGTTGAAAGGTGTGGGCGCGGAACAGCTCGGCCTGCCATGCAGGCTGGCCCGGCGCCTGCGGGTTCCAGCGCGGCAGCGGCGAAGCGGCGGCCGCAGCGCGCCAACGCATCCGCGCCGAGCCGAGATCGGTCCGCGCATCGAGCCGCACCAGCCACAGCGCGGTGCCATGCTTTTCCGCCGCGAGGCTGAGGCGGCGCGAGGCGGTGAAATCGAGCGCGCGCGGATTGCCCGCGATTTCGCCGATCACAAACGCAAGGTCGCGGCAGCGCAGCCCTTCCTCCAGCGCGAAAAGTGCATCCTCGGGCGTGTTGGCGGCGACGTGGATCAGGCGGTGGCGCAAGGGTTCGGGCAGGCCCGGGCGATAGGGTCGGCCCGAAAGCCGCAGCGCCGCCTTGTCCTGCACCCAGAGCCACGGGCGCTGGTCTTCGGTATCGGCATGCGCATCAGCATTTTGGGCATCACGCGCCAGAGCCAATGCAAGCGCCGCGCCGGTCGCCTCTCCGCCGGATGCAAAGACTTCGGTATGGCGGCAGGAGGCGGCGATCCCCGGCTTCCAGCGTGCGGACTTGGACAGCACACGCGGCGCAGACCCGCGCCGCAATCCGGCAGGGAGCGGCGGGGAAAGAACATGGACCTCGGAACAGGCTTCGATTCGGTTCATGTTCCTATTATGTTCTTATTCTCCCGCCATGCAAGCGCCCCTGCCCCTCCATGCAAAAGGGCCGCCTCCCCGGGGGAAGCGGCCCTTCTGAAAGGCGCTGGCGCAACCGGTCAGGCGACCGGGGGCACCGGCTGCGGCGGCACGTCGCTGTCTCCCTCGTGCACTTCGACCGTGCCGCGCCCGACATGGCTGCGGCTGCGGCTATAGGTGTAATAGACGAAGAGGCCCGCAATCGCCCAACCGAAGAACAACTGGATCGTCACCGCCGAGAGGCTGAAGAACAGATAGATGCAGCCCGCGATCGAGATCGGCGCGACGATGTTCACCGCCGGGGTCCGGAACGGACGGTGCCGGTTGGGCTCGGTCCGGCGCAGCACGATCACCGCCACCGAAACCGCAGCAAAAGCAAACAGCGTACCGGAGTTCGACACGTCAGCCAGCAGGCCCACCGGGAAGAAAGCGGCGAAAACCGAAACGAACACGCCGGTCATGATCGTGATCACATGCGGCGTGCGGAAGCGCGGGTGAATCTTCGAGAAGAACTCCGGCAGCAACCCGTCGCGGCTCATCACGAAGAAGATGCGGGTCTGGCCGAACATCATCATCAGGATGACCGAAGGCAGCGCAAGGATCGCCGCCGCGCCGACCAGCCAGCCGACGAAGGGATAGCCGACGATGCGCAGCGTCCAGGCCAGTGCTTCCTTCGAACAGACGACGGCATTGTCCTGGATCGCGGCGCAGGCGGCCGACAGTGCAGGCGTACCCGGCGAGAGAATCTCGCCATTGGGGCCGGCCATCGGCTGCGCACCGACTGTGCCGATCACCCCGGCGGCGACCAGCATGTAGAACACGGTGCAGATACCGAGGCTGCCGATCAGGCCGATCGGCATGTTGCGCTGCGGGTTCTTGGTTTCCTCCGCTGCGGTGGAAACCGCATCGAAGCCGACGTAAGCGAAGAAGATCGAAGCCGCGGCCGCCGAAATCCCGCTGAAACCGTTGGGCGCGAAAGGCACGAACTTGCCGGTGTGGATCACCGGCAGCGTGAGCGCGACGAACAGCGAAAGTGCGGTGATCTTGATCGCCACGAGCACAGCGTTCACCGTAGCGCTTTCCTTGGTACCAAGCACGAGCAACCAAGTGATCAGGCCCGCAATAGCCATCGCCGGCAGGTTGATCACCCCGCCATCAAACGGACCGCGCACAAGTGTCAGCGGTATGTCGAGATGGAAGCTCGTGTTGAGCCAGCCGACCATGTAGCCCGACCAGCCGACCGAGACCGCGCCCGCCGCGATCGCGTATTCAAGGATCAGTGCCCAGCCGACCATCCACGCCACAAGCTCGCCCATCACGGCGTAGCTGTAGGTGTAGGCCGAGCCCGAGACCGGCACCATCGCGGCCATTTCCGCGTAGCACAGCGCCGCCACCGCGCAGACGAAGCCGGCGATGATGAAGCTGATCATCATGCCGGGCCCCGCCTTCTGCGCCGCCTCTGCGGTCAGCACGAAGATGCCAGTGCCAATGACGGCGCCGACGCCGAGCATGGTGAGCTGGAACGCGCCGAGCGAACGATGCAGCGATTTCTTCTCGGCAGTTGCAAGAATGGCGTCGAGAGGTTTGACGCGACCGAACATTGATATCTCCCGCCTTGGTCCGGCATGCCACATGCGCCCTGCCCACCCATTGCGCGGGCGCGGCTGCCGATCACCAGGTTTTGCTGGCATAAGTGCTAGCGCCGCCAGTCGCCGCCGCAAAGCGCTTTTTCCCCAACCACGTGGATCGCCGCGGAACAGTCATAAACCGAAACGGACCTAGCCTTGCGGCTTCGTGACATTGGTCTAAAAGCGCAAGCCCAGCGACAGGGAACCTCGCGAATGTCCACGACCTACGTTCTCGACACCTCGACCAGCCGCGCGCACCCGACGCCGGCGCCGATGAAGCGGCTCAACATTCCCGGCATCCGCCAGCGCAAGGTGGACGGAGTGACGGCGCAGCCGGTGGTCATGCTGACCGCCTATACCGCGCGCCAGGCCCAGCTGCTCGATGCGCATTGCGACCTGCTGCTCGTCGGGGATTCGCTCGGTCAGGTCATCTACGGCCTGCCCTCCAGCGTGCCGGTAACGCTCGACATGATGTGCGCCCACGGCGCCGCCGTCGTGCGCGGCTCGTATCACGCGGCGGTCGTGGTCGATATGCCATTCGGCGCCTATGAAAGCTCGCCGCAGCACGCGTTCGAAAGCGCCTCGCGCGTGCTCAAGGAAACCGGGTGCGATGCGATCAAGCTCGAAGGCGGGGTCGCGATGGCTGAAACGGTAGCGTTCCTGACCCAGCGCGGCATCCCGGTGATGGGCCATGTCGGTCTCACTCCGCAGGCGGTCAATGTGCTCGGCGGCTATAACGCGCGCGGGCGCAGCGCAGCGGAAGCGGAAAAGATCGTCGGCGATGCGCGCGCGATTGCCGAGGCAGGCGCATTCGCCATCGTCGTCGAAGGCGTGGTCGAGCCGCTGGCGGTGGCGATCACGCAGGCCGTCCCCTGCCCCACCATCGGAATCGGCGCTTCGGCGCAGTGCGACGGACAAGTGCTGGTCACCGACGACATGCTCGGCATGTTCGAGCGCACCCCGCGCTTCGTGAAAATCTACGAACACCTCGCCGAAACGATCTCCGCCGCCGCCGCGACCTATGCCGAAGAAGTGCGCGCCCGCACCTTTCCGGGGGTGGAACAGACGTATCAGCCGAAGTAAGGGACGAACCGGCCGGTATCACCTGGCCACCACGGGACCACAACTTGCTCAAGAACTTCGGCGGCTCGATCGCCTTCACGCTTGTCTGCCTTGCGCTGGCGGCCGTCTACGGCTGGTTCCAGACCGCATCGTTGCCCGCGACCCTCAGCGTTCTGTGGATCGTGGTGATGCTCTCGGTGCTCGAGGTTTCGCTCTCGTTCGACAACGCGGTGGTGAACGCCGTCGTGCTGCGCGAGATGGACGAGATCTGGCAGCGCCGGTTCCTGACGTGGGGCATGGTGATCGCGGTGTTCGGCATGCGCATCGTGTTCCCGCTCGCCATTGTCGCGATTGCGGTGGGCATGGGGCCGATGGACGCGCTGCGCATCTCGCTCACCGAGCCGGCGCGCTATGAAGCCATTGTTTCCAGCGCACATGTCGGCATCGCAGGTTTTGGCGGAGCGTTCCTGGCGATGGTCGGCCTTTCGTTCTTCTTCGATGGCGAAAAGGACGTGCACTGGATCACCGGCATCGAGCGCGTGCTGGCGCGGTTTGCCGATATCAAGGCGGCGGAAATCGCGATCCTGCTCTTCGCGCTTTACGGCGTGTCGCTGCTGCTCCCGGCGGACGAGGCGCTGACGTTCCTCGGCGCGGGCGCGCTGGGGATCGTGACGTTCATCGCGGTGGAAGCCATCGGCACGCTGCTGGAAATGCAGGAAGCGGCGCAGAAGGCGGCCGGGCAGGTCGTCCGCTCGGGCCTTGGCGGGTTCCTCTATCTCAACGTGCTCGATGCCTCGTTCAGCTTTGACGGAGTGATCGGGGCGTTTGCGCTTTCCAACAACATGGTTGTCATCGCACTCGGTCTTTCCATCGGTGCGATGTTCGTGCGGTCGCTGACGCTCATGCTTGTGCGCAACGGTACGCTGTCGGAATATCGCTACCTCGAACACGGCGCATTCTGGGCGATCGTGGCGCTGGCCGCGATCATGCTGATCTCGGCGCATGTGGAGATTCCGGAGACCGTCACGGGCCTCATCGGCGCGGTGCTGATCGGCCTCTCGCTGTTGTGGTCGGTCCGCCACAAGCGCCGCTTCCCCGATAGCGAGATCGAGGAAGCTCTGCGGGCGGAGTGAGCCGCCTTCGAATGCACTCCCCCCAAACCCGCTCATGCTGAGCTTGTCGAAGCATTATGCCCGGCGGTCGCGCCACCACCCTTCGACAGGCTCAGGGTGAGCGGACTTGGGACCTGTCCGAGGTTCCGCCCCTCAATCGAGCGGCACGGACGCCAGCTTCGGCGCAGGCGCAGGCGTGCCGAGGAAGCGCGGCGCGGGCGCGGGCATCGTCATCCCGCCATCCTCCACGAAGGTGCCGCGCGCCGCGTTGTGCGGGTGTTGCGGCGCTTCCTTGAGGCTGAGGACCGGCGCGAAGCAGATGTCGGTGCCGTCCATGATCGCTTCCCACTCGGCGCGCGTCTTGGTCTTGATCAGCCCCGCGACCTTGGCCTTCAGCGCGGGCCACTGCGACTGATCGTGCTGCGCCGCCATCGCCGGATCGGCACCAAGCCCTGACTTCTCCATCAGCAGTGCGTAGAACTGGGGCTCGATTGAACCCAATGCGATCCACTTGCCGTCGCTCGTTTCGTAAGTATCGTAGAAGTGCGCGCCGCCATCGAGCAGGTTCACCCCGCGCTCGTCCTTCCACTGGCCATTGCCGAAGAACGTCCAGGTCATCGCCGAGAGCACTGCCGCGCCATCGACCATCGCGCAGTCGATCACCTGGCCATTGCCGGTGCGCTGCGCCGAAAGCACACCCGCGAGCACGCCGAACGCCATGACCATGCCGCCGCCGCCGAAATCGCCCACGGCATTGACCGGGAACTGCGGTTTCCCACCCGCCGCGCCATAGGTGTGGAGCGCACCGGCAAGCGCGATGTAATTGATGTCATGCCCGGCCAGCGGCGCCATTGGGCCGTCCTGCCCCCAGCCGGTCATGCGTCCATAGACAAGGCGCGGATTGTCGGCGAGCAGCACGTCCGGCCCGAGCCCCAGCCGCTCCATCACGCCCGGGCGGTAGCCCTCGATCAGCGCGTCGGCGGTCTTCACCAGCTCGCGGATGCGGGCAATCGAGGCGGGATCCTTGAGGTCGAGCTCGATCCGCATGCGGTTGCGGTTCAGGATGTCGCGGTTGCCGGCATCGCCGGTGCGGCCGGGCTTTCCGGGACGGTCGATGCGGATCACTGTGGCGCCGTGGTCGGCCAGCATCATGCAGGCAAAGGGACCGGGGCCGATCCCCGCGAACTCGAGAACCGTCAGACCTTCCAGCGCACCAGCCATCTCTCACCCCTTATGTTTTAACTGATCGGTTGAAACGGGGTTTGCCGCGCGATCGCGCCGCTGTCGAGCCTTATTGCACCGCTTCGGGCTGACCGCGCGCAGCGAGTGCGCGCGACACGGCAACATAATCGTCCCGCCGCGGCCCTTTGGCCCACGAGGCGGCAAGAAGTTTCATCGCCAGCACGCTCTGCGGATTCTGTGCGAGATAGCGCGAGGTCATGGAATCCGCATCGCGGACAAGGCCGAGCGCACGCAGAGTGGCGTCCATCCGCCGCAGCACCGGCTCGTTGAAGCGGATCGATGCGCCGTTCTGATAGTCGGCCAGCGCGCCCGCCATGTCGCCGCGCATGGTGCGGACATCGCCGGCAAGCAGGTGCGCCTCCGCCGCGCCGGGATTGGCATCGCGCAAGCGGTCCGCCGCAGCTTGCGCTTCGTCCTTGCGCCCTTCCTTGAGCAGCGCACGGATAAAGGGCACCGCCGTCTGCGCCTGACCCGGCGCATCGACATAGGCCGCGCCCAGCACGGACGCGCTGAAGTCGGTCGGCAGCGGCACCGGGCCATGCGCCATGGGATGGGCAGCACGGGCAAACAGCGCCTCGGCCCGCGCCTTGTTGCCAAGCCGCCGCCAGCTCTGGCCGACCAGTCGCAGCGTATAGGGCACCGCGAAAGCCCTGTCGGCGTCGCCGTCGAACCGGGCTACCAGCGGCTGGTCGCTCCCTTGCCGTGCCATCGCGCGCAGCAGCATCTGCCGCGCTTCCAGATTGTCGGGCTGCAGCCGCACCAGCCGGTCGAACTGTTCGACCGCCACGTTGGTGTTCCCCGCGCGGTATTCGAGCACGCCCGTCAGCAGGATCGCCGCCGGCATGTCGCGGAAGGCATTGCCGGTGCGCTGCAGGATCGTGCGCGCCAAGTCGGTCTGCCCGGCCCGCGCCGCCAAAACCGCCTGCAGGAACGCCGGACGCGGGTTCTTGGGATCGACCTGTGCCAGCTTGCGGCACACGATCAGCATCGCGCGATAGTCGCCCATATCGCCGAGCGTCGCGGCATATTCGCCGAGCAGCGCCGGATCATCGGGCCGCACCTTGAGCCCCGCCTCGAACCACGGCAGCGCGGCGGCGAGGCCATATTGCTCGCGAATCAGCAGGCCGCGAAAAGCGAGCGCGCGGGCATTCTTCGGATCGAGCGCGACGGCGCGGTCCGCTGCCTCGATCGATTGCAGCTGTTCCCCGCCCGAGAAGCGCAGCGCAGCAATTGCGACCCAGAGGTCGGAATCCTTGGAATTGGCCCTCAGCGCAGCATCAAAGGCATTCGCCGCACCGCGCAGATTGCCCTCGGCCAGCGCAATCTGGCCACGCACACGCCAGCCGAGCGCTTCGGTGCCGGGAGCAAAGCTTCCGCCTTCGAGCACCT
This sequence comes from Novosphingobium sp. AAP93, assembly GCF_001296055.1. Lineage (NCBI taxonomy): Bacteria > Pseudomonadati > Pseudomonadota > Alphaproteobacteria > Sphingomonadales > Sphingomonadaceae > Novosphingobium > Novosphingobium sp. AAP93. The sequence continues at coordinate 67,412 of NZ_LJHZ01000026.1, read as the reverse complement.
TGCGCGCTTCCGCCCGATCGCCCTCGGCCAGCAGCGCCTCGCCCAGATGCGCGCGCAATTCATCCTCGCGCGCACCGTTCTTGATCGCCGCACGCAGCATGACTTCAGCCGAGACCGGATCGCGCCGCTCGATCGCCGCCTGCGCCTTGGCGCGCAGATCGTCGAGCCGCGAGGCGCCGACCGCCGGCCCCGCCAGCAGCAGCAAGCCCACCGCAAGGCCAAGCGCCCGCTTAATGCTGAAGATCGTACTGCTTGAGCAGGTCATAGAGCGTCGGCCTGCTGATCCCCAGCAGGCGCGCCGTGTTCGAGATATTGCCCTCGCTGCGCGCCAGAGCATGCCGGATCATCTTGCGGTCGGTCGCCTCGCGCGCGGACTTGAGGTTGAGCGGGTTGGCCTCGTCCTCGCCCGGCTCGGCAAGGTCGAGGTCGCTCGCTGAGACGAGCTTGCCATCGGCCATGATCACCGCGCGCTTCACCCGGTTCTCGAGTTCGCGCACGTTGCCGGGCCAGGTCCACGCGTCGATGGCGGCCAGTGCATCGGGCGCGAAGCCCTTGACCGAGGGGTTCATCTCGGCGGCAAACCGCGTGAGGAAGGCCTTGGCCAGCAGCGCCGCATCGCCCGGCCGCTCGGCGAGGCTCGGGATGCGGATGACGATCTCGGCGAGGCGGTAGAACAAGTCCTCACGGAACCGACCGTCGGTGATCATCGCCTCGAGGTTCTGGTGCGTCGCGCAGACGATGCGCGTGTCTACCTCGATCGAGCGCCGCCCGCCGATGCGTTCGATGGTGCGCTCCTGCAGGAAGCGCAGCAGCTTGACCTGCAGCGGGAAGGGAATGTCGCCCACTTCGTCGAGGAACAGCGTGCCGCCGCTCGCCTGCTCGATCTTGCCCTCGGTGGTCTTGACCGCGCCGGTGAACGCGCCTTTCTCGTGGCCAAACAGCTCGCTTTCGAGGAGGTTTTCCGGGATCGCCGCGCAGTTGATCGCAACGAACGCGCCCTGCCGCCGCGGGCTGGCCTCATGCAGCCCGCGCGCCAGCAGCTCCTTGCCGGTCCCGCTCGCGCCCAGCAGCATGACCGAGACATTGGTGCCCGCCACGCGTTCGATCGTGCGTGCGACCTTCACCATTTCCGGCGCACCGGTGATCATCCGGCCCAGCACCTTGTTGCCTTCGGGTGCCCGCTCGGCAAGCTGGCGGTTCTCCGCCTCGATCTTGTGGAGATGCAGCGCGCGGCGCACGATCAGGCCCAGCGCATCGATATCGACCGGTTTGGCGTAGAAATCATAGGCGCCCTGCTGGATCGCCCTGAGGGCGCTTTCCCGTGCACCATGGCCGCTGGCGACGATCACTTTGGTATCGGGCTTCAGCGCCATGATCGCATCGAGCACGGCAAAGCCTTCGCTGGTGCCATCCGGATCGGGCGGCAGGCCGAGGTCAAGCGTCACCACCGCCGGCTCTTCCGACCGCAGCAGCGCGAGCGCGGTCTGGCGGTCGCCCGCGATGAGCACCTCGAAATCCTCGTAGGCCCATTTGAGCTGCGCCTGCAGGCCCGGATCATCCTCGACGATGAGGAGCTTGGGGAGCGCCTTCGCGGGCGCCGGGGGGCGGTCCTGGATCATCATGCCACTTTCTTGTCACTGGGCTTGTCGTCTGACGCAACGTCAGGATGTGTTTCGAGTTCGGTCGCCACCACCAGCGGCAAGCGCACCGAGAACCGGCTGCCGAGGCCCTCGCGGCTTTCCACTTCAAGCCGGCCGTTCATCGCCCGCACCAATTCGCGCGCTTCGAACGCGCCAATGCCGAAGCCGCCCGCCTTGGTCGAGACGAAGGGCGTGAACAGCCGGCTCTGCACGAAGTCCGCGCTCATCCCGCTGCCGGTGTCGGCCACTTCGATCACGCCATTGAAGCCGTCGAGCCGGGTCTGGAGCAGCACCGCCATGCCGGGCTGGCTGGCATCGATGGCGTTCTGCACGAGATGGGCGAGCACTTGTTCGAGCGTCTCGCGGCTCGCCGTGACGAGGCATGGCTGGCCCGGCGTTGCATAGACCGGGCAATCGCCCCCGGCCTCGCGATATCGTGCGGCGACGGCTTCAATCACTTCAGCCGCATCGATCGCTTCCAGCCGCTGCACGCCGCCAGCGCCGTAACGCGATAGCCGCGCCAGCAGCGCGTTGAGCTTATCCGCCGAGTTGGTGAGCGTCACCAGCATGTCCTTGCGGAAGGCCGGGTTGTCGGCATGGCGCTCGGCATTGCGCGCCAGCAGCGCGAGCTGGCTGGCGAGGTTCTTGATGTCGTGCATCACGAAAGCGATGCGGCGGTTGAATTCGTCGAACCGGCTTGCCTCGAGCAGCGCGCTCTGCCCGTTGTGCTCGGCGATGTAGCTTGCAAGCTGCTGGCCGACGACGCGCAGGAGGTCGAAGTCCTCCCAATCGAGCTTGCGTGCGAGCGGCGGGCGGCCGAGCACGACCAGCCCCACCAGCCTGTCGAAATGCACGAGCGGAACCAGCGCCCAGGCTCCGGTTTCCTCAACCAGCCACCGCGGCATCAGCGCCGCCTCGCCTTCATGGTCGGTCCCGGCGCGCACTTCATCCAGGTCGACGATGAAGCCGCGCCGCTCGAAGAACTGCGCGGTTTCCACCGGCATTGCCTCAGCCGGCACTTCGGCCGTCGGCCACTGCCAGCGCGCGGCCAGCACGAGATCGCCGCCCTCGCCCGGTATCAGCATGAGGCCGCTGGCGCTGTCGGTGATGTCCGCCAGCGCCTGCACCACGCGCGCGTGCAGCGGCGCAGCACCCGGCCCGCCGCGGCCGATCGTGCGGGTGAAGCGCAGCCATTCGGCGCGGTAGTCATAGCGGTGCTGGAAGAAGTGCTTGGCCAGCATCACATTGAGCCAGCCGCGCAGCCGCCCCGATGGCACCAGCGCGAGGATCACCACCGTTGTTGCAAAGGCAAAGCCCAGCTGCGCCAGCTGGCTGACATCGCCGCCCAGCCATGCGACCGACTGGGCCGCCGCCACCATCAGGATCAGGTAACCGCCGATCACGAGCAGCGAAAGCGACTGGAACGCCACCGAGCGGCTGGGCGAGAACCGCAGCGCCGAGCCTCCGCGCATTGCCCCGACCGAAACCAGCAGAACCACGCCGATCTGGATCAGGCCCCGCAGCGCCACCATTTCCTGCGGGATAAGATGCCCGAGATAGGCGATCGTGTAGAAATTGAGATCATAGCCCCACATCAGCGCGAGCGCGAGCGCAGTCCAGCGCACGGCATCGCGCTGCCCGCTGATCGCGCCGACATAGAGGTTGTGCACCAGCACCAGCGCGCCCGTCGTCAACAGCAGGCGGAACATCACCGAAAGCTGGAAGATCATTGCGGCGGCGGAGTCGATCCCGGCAAAGCGGATCGCCAGGACGAGCAGCACGACCTGGAACAGCTCGACCATCGCGAGTACCGCCAGCACCGGGCGCACCTGCACCACGCTGGTATGCCGATTGTCGCGCGCGAACAGCGAGTAGACGATCCCCAGCCAGCCGAGGTTGCGGATGAGCTCGAAGACTTGCGTGATCGCCACGCTCTGCCCGAACGAGGAGGCGAGGAGACACCAGGCCGTTGTCAACGCCAGGGCCGCGATCAGCGCCCGGCTGGTCTCTTTGCCTCGCCGGTGCCGGTCAACCAGCCACACGGTGAGCAGCATCGCCGCGAACGCCGCGGTGAGATTGCTCCACTGGCTGAGGCCGGTCCATTCGAGCGGGCTGTGCATGGCCTGCTCAGCGTGCGCCTTCGTTCCAGAGCACCACGCGCAGCGTCTGGAGGAGGATCAGCAAATCAAGGAACGGACTGTAATTCTTGGCGTAATAGAGGTCGTATTCGAGCTTGTGGCGCGAATCCTCGATCGAGGCGCCATAGGGATAGTTGATCTGCGCCCAGCCGGTGATACCCGGCTTCACCATATGCCGCTCTGCGTAGTAGGGCAGCTTTTCCTCGAGGTCGGAGACGAACTCCGGCCGCTCGGGACGGGGGCCGACAAAGCTCATCTCACCCTTGAGCACGGTCCACGCCTGCGGCAGCTCGTCGATGCGCAACTTGCGGATCAGGCGGCCGACGCGGGTCACGCGCGGATCGTCCTTGGCGGCCCACTGCGCACCCGCCTTCTCGGCATCGGTGCGCATCGAACGCAGCTTGATCAGGCTGAAATTCTGCCCATAGAGCCCGACGCGGGTCTGGCGGAAGAAGGCCGGGCCGCGGCTGTCGAGCTTCACCAGAAGTGCGAAGAGCGCGATCACAGGCGCGGTCAGCAGCAGAAGCGCAAGGCTGGCGCAGATATCGAAAATGCGCTTCATCGCGCTCGAGATCATCCGGCCTGACGAGAACCCGTCCGAAAAGATCAGCCAGCTGGGATTGACCGTGTCGAGATCGACGCGTCCCGTCTCGCGCTCCATGAACGTCGAGAAATCGTTGACGTGGACACCGGTGGTCTTGATCCGCAGCAGATCTTTCAGCGGCAGCGCATTGCGCCGCTCCTCCAGCGCGAGCACCACTTCGCTGACGCCGAGGTTCTCGACATAGCGCGTCAGGTTGTGGATCGCATTGCGGTTGATCGCTTCCTTGATCACTGGCGCGCTGTCGCTCATGCCGACGAAGCCGACGATGACGAAACCCGCCTCGATCCGCTCACCCAGCTGGCGCAGCCGCTCCGCCCGGTCACCTGCCCCCAGCACCAGCACGCGCCGCCGGAACACCGCCGTGCCGAGCAGGCCGCCCAGCAGGATGCGGATGAACACCAGCAGCACCATTGCGATGAACATCGCGTAGAACAGGTTCGATCGCCACAAGGTGTGGCCGGGCAGCAGGAAGTAGACGACCGAGAGCGCGATGATGCCAAGGCTGATCGCCACCAGCAGCCGCGCGGTGGCATAGCGCATCGAGCGCAGGGCGTCCGATCCGTAGACCCCGACCGCGATCATCGCCATCTGCACCAGGCCGGCAAAGATGAGCAGCGGCATCCACCGGTCGGCCAGCACGCCGCTGTCGATCCCGATCTGGTGCGCGCGGACCGACCAGCCAAGCTCTCCCGAGGCGATCAGCAGAACGAAATCCAGCAGTGCCAGCAGGAACACCGCGTTCGGGATGTAGAGTTTGAACAGCCGGATCATGCAGAAGGCATACGCGCAAAGGCGTAAACCGTCGGTAAACTTGACACCTGCCCGATGGTGTCCAAGCGCCCGGAATCAAGGAAAACGCACCGCCTCGGCCTCGCGCACTGCCGATTTGTCGGCGCGTTTTACAAATCTGGTCAGTTCTGCGGTGCAGTCTTGTCAGCCGCCTTCTCCGCCGCGTCGCCCGCCTTCGATGCAGCCTTGCCGACATCATGCGCGGCTTCGGCCAAGGCGCTGTTCTTGCGCGCATCGCTGTCCGTCATCTTGTTCAGAAGCAGGGCGCCAACGATGATCGCGACGATCACCGCCAGCACTATCAGCCAGCCAGACGCACCGCCGGACGGGCGCTCGACTTCGACAATACGTTCATCGCTCATGACAGCTTCCTTCCATTGCACCCACCGCATGGGAGTAATCCACTGGGGCGCACCGATGTTCCGCCAAAATGCGCACATCGCGCTGGCGCCCGCTTCCGTGCGGTGTCATGTTGCTGGCCATGCGGGAGAAGGAATTGCGGCTCGCACTGGTCTGCTACGGCGGCATCAGCCTTGCGGTCTACATGCACGGCGTCACCAAGGAAATCTGGTACGCCACGCGCGCCAGCCGCGCGTTTCATGAGGAAAGCCCGCCGAGTTCCGGGGCGGAGGCGGTCTATCGCCGCATGCTCGACACGCTGGTTTCCACGCGCGACCTCAAGCTGCGCATTTTGCCCGACATCATCTCGGGTGCGAGCGCTGGGGGGATCAACGGGGTCTTCCTCGCCCAGGCCTTGTCCAGCGGCCAGAGCCTTGAGCCACTGACGACGCTGTGGCTGGAGCGGGCCGACGTCGAGATCCTGCTCGATCCCGATGCGCGGCCATGGAGCAGTTTCGCCAAGTTCTGGGCGCAGCCGCTGGTGTGGTTCCTGCTCAAGCGTCCCGGCAATGTCGTCAGCCGCACCGTCGGGTCGGCCAAGACGCGAAAGGAAGTCCGCCTCAAGCTCTCGCATCTCATCCGCGCGCGCTGGTTCGCGCCGCCCTTCAGCGGCATCGGCTTCTCGCGCCTGCTCGCCGAAGCGCTCGATGCCATGGCGGAAACCGGGGGCAACACGCCGCCGCTGCTCCCCGCCGGCCATCCGCTCGACTTGCTCGTCACGGCGACCGACTTCAACGGCCACCTCGAAGACCTCAGGCTCAACAGCCCCCCTGTCGTCGAGGAAAGCGAACACCGCCTCGCCATCGGCTTTCGCCGCAACGCCGCTTCCGGCGCGGGCGAGGACATCGCCGAGCGCCCCGAACTCGTCTTCGCTGCGCGTTCCACCGCCAGCTTTCCCGGCGCATTCCCCCCGCTGATGCTCGCGGAAATGGACCAGTTGACCCACGAGCGCGACCTTGCGTGGCATGGCCGGGAAGCCTTCCTCAAGCGCGTGATGCCGAGCCGCTGGAAGCGCGGCCAGCTTGCCGAAGTCGCGCTGGTGGATGGTGCAGTGCTCGTCAACCGCCCGTTTGCCCCCGCCATGGCGGTGCTGCGCGATCGCCCCGCCCAGCGCGAGGTGGACCGGCGCTTCGTATACATCGACCCCAGCCCCGACCGCATGCGCATGCCCGATCACATGGAGCGCTCGGTCGGCTTCTTCTCGGCGATCTTCGGTTCGCTGTCCTCGATCCCGCGCGAACAGCCGATCCGCGACAACCTCGAAGCGCTCGAAGCCCAATCGCGTGAACGCGCGCGCCTCCGGCTCATCGTCGATACCCTGCGCGGCGAGATCGATACGGCGGTCGAGCGCCTGTTCGGCTACACGTTCTTCTTCGATCAACCGAACCTGAAGCGCCTTACCGCATGGCGCGCCAAGGCCCAGCAGGCCGCCGCCGAACAGGCCGGATTCGCGTTCCACGGCTATGCGCAAGTCAAGCTCGCCGGCGTGGTCGCGGACCTGGCGCAAGTCGTCGAGGAAGCGATGATCGAGGTGCCCGAGCGCGGCGCCGTGGAAGCCGCGCTCTGGACGCACCTCGCCATGCTGGGGTTCGACCGCCTTGCTGAGGCAAAGGGCGGAGCGACGACGGAGGCCATCGCCTTCTTCCGTGCGCATGACCTTGCCTTCCGGGTGCGGCGCCTCAAGCTGCTGGCGCGGCGGCTGACGCAGGACTGGGAAGAAGCCGAAGGCATCTCGCTCGCCGAACGCGAGGCCGCGCGCGATATCGTCTACCATGCGCAGGCGCTCTATCAGGCCAAGCAGACCGCGGCGGGCCTTGGCGAGGATTTTGCCGATGTTGCCGCCAAGGCACTGGTCCGCCCGGCCGCCATCCTTGAGGAGATCGCCGCTCGCCGCGATCTCACCGGCATCGATCTTGTCGTCGATGCGATGATCGTCGAAGGCCTTGCCGCAATGAGCAAGCCGCTGCGCCGCCGCTTCCTCTATGCCTATCTCGGTTTCCCGTTCTACGATGTCGCCACCCTGCCGCTGCTGCAAGGCGAAGGCATGGGCGAATTCGATCCGGTCAAGGTCGACCGCATTTCGCCCGAAGACGCGATGTCGATCCGCACCGGCGGCACGAGCGCCTGCCTCAAGGGCATCGAATTCTTCCACTTCGGCGCGTTCTTCGCGCGGGCCTACCGCGAGAACGACTACCTTTGGGGCCGCCTCCACGGCGCTGAACGCACGGTGGACCTGATCGCCTCGACTGCCGAGCCGCCGCTGGCATACAGCGTGATCCGCAGCTTCAAGCGGGATGTATTCCTCGCCATCCTTAAGGAAGAAAAGCCGCGCCTGACCGCTGAGGCAGGCATGGTCGATGGCGTGATCGCGGAAGTGCACGCGATGTTTGCCGAGAGCTGAGTTCAGCCGGGTCCACTGTGGCTCACCCTATCCCTTGCCGCCTGCCCCGGACCGCTCATGCTGAGCTTGTCGAAGCATCATCCTCGCCGGTCGCGCCAGCACCCTTCGACACGCTCAGGGTGAGCGGAATTGGGGTCGGAAGCGTAGCCGAACCTCGTGGAGACTCAGCGGCCAATTTCCGCCTGACCTGAGCCGCTACTCCGTCAGATCGTTCCACACATCCTTGATCCGGTCGAAGAACCCCTTTGACTGCGGGGTTTCCTCGCCCGTCTCGGTCGCCTGGAACTCGCGCAGCAATTCGCGCTGGCGCGCAGAAAGCTTTGTCGGTGTCTCGACCTGAATCTCGATCACCAGATCGCCAGCGCCGCGGCCCTGCAGCACGGGCATGCCTGCCCCGCGCTTGCGCAGCTGCTTGCCGGACTGGATGCCGGCCGGGATCTCGATCTTGTGCCGCGCCCCGTCGAGGCCCGGAATCTCGATCTCGCCGCCCAGCGCCGCCTTGGTGAAGCTGATCGGGCAGCGCGTGAGCAAGGTCGTGCCCTCGCGCTCAAACATGCGGTGGCGCTTCACATGGAGGAAGATGTAGAGGTCGCCCGCCGGTGAACCGAACGGCCCGGCCTCGCCCTTCCCCGCAACGCGGATGCGCGTACCGTTGTCGACGCCTGCCGGGATCTGGACTTCGAGCTTCTGCTCGGCATCCACGCGGCCCTCGCCGCGGCAGCTCTTGCAGGGGCTCTCGATCACTTCGCCGCGGCCGTGGCAGGTCGGGCAGGTGCGCTCGACCATGAAGAAGCCCTGCTGCGCGCGCACCTTGCCGTGCCCGCCGCACAAGTTGCAGCGCCTTGCCGAGGTACCCGGCGTCGCGCCGGTGCCGCCGCAAGGCTGGCAGCTCTGCGCCACTTCGACCGCGATCTCCGCCGACTTGCCGTGGAACGCGTCCTCGAGCGTGATTTCCATGTCGTAGCGCAGGTCCGCGCCGCGCCGCGCCTGCTGGCGCCCGCCGCCGCCGAATGCGCCCCCGAAGATGGTCTCGAAGATATCGCCGAGATCGCCAAAATCGCCGCCGCCCGCAAAGCCGCCGCCGCCCCCACCGCCGCCCTGCTGGAACGCGGCATGGCCATAGCGATCATAGGCCGCCCGCTTCTGCGGATCGGAGAGGCAGGCATAGGCCTCGTTGATCTGCTTGAACTTGGCTTCGCTGTCCTGGCAGCCCGGATTCTTGTCCGGGTGATACTTCATCGCCAGCTTGCGATAGGCGGACTTGAGGACTTTCTCGTCCGCGGTGCGCTCGACTTCGAGCAGCTCGTAGAAATCAATCTCTGCCGACATTGCGGTCCCACCTCAAGGCGACCGGCCCGCCACCATGCCTCATACGAGGCAGGCAGCGGGCCGGCTCAGCGCAACATCACTTGGTGTCGTCGACTTCCGAGAACTCGGCGTCGACCACGTCCTCGGCACCCTTGGGAGCCTCGCCGCCCGGAGAAGCCGCAGCAGCCTGCTCCTTCTCGTAGATCGCCTGGCCCATCTTCATCGCCTTTTCGGTGAGCGCCTGGGTCTTGGCGTTCATATCGGCCGGGTCGCCGCCCTCGATCGCCTTCTTGGCGTCGGCAATGGCTTCCTCGATCTCGGCCTTCAGCGAAGCGTCGATCTTGTCGCCGTTCTCTTCCAGCTGGCGCTCGGTCGCGTGGACAAGGCTGTCGGCGTTGTTGCGCGCCTCGGCCGCCTCGCGGCGCTTCTTGTCCTCTTCGGCAAACTTCTCGGCATCGCGCACCATCTGCTCGATGTCGTTGTCCGAAAGGCCGCCCGAGGCCTGGATGCGGATCTGCTGTTCCTTGCCGGTGCCCTTGTCCTTCGCAGAGACATTCACGATGCCGTTGGCGTCGATGTCGAAGGTCACCTCGATCTGCGGCACGCCGCGCCGCGCCGGCGGAATGCCGACGAGGTCGAACTGGCCGAGCAGCTTGTTGTCCTGCGCCATCTCGCGCTCGCCCTGGAACACGCGGATCGTCACCGCCTGCTGGTTGTCCTCGGCGGTCGAGTAGACCTGGCTCTTCTTGGTCGGGATCGTCGTGTTGCGGTCGATCATCTTGGTCATGATGCCGCCCAGCGTCTCGATGCCCAGCGAAAGCGGGGTCACGTCGAGCAGCAGCACGTCCTTGACGTCACCCTGCAGCACGCCGGCCTGGATCGCCGCGCCCATGGCGACGACTTCGTCCGGGTTCACGCCGGTGTGCGGATCCTTGCCGAAGAACTCCTTCACCACTTCACGCACGCGCGGCATGCGGGTCATGCCGCCCACGAGCACGACGTCGTCGATGTCCTTGGCGGTCACGCCCGCGTCAGCCAGCGCCTTGCGGCAGGGCTCGAGTGTGCGCTCGATCAGCTTGGCGACCAGCTTTTCGAGGTCCGAACGCGTCACCGTCTCGACGAGGTGCAGCGGGGTGGTGCTGCCACCTTCCATGCGCGCGGTGATGAAGGGCAGGTTGATCTCAGTCGTCTGCGCGCTCGAAAGCTCGATCTTGGCCTTTTCGGCAGCTTCCTTCAGGCGCTGCAGAGCCAGCTTGTCGGTGCGGAGATCCATGTTCTCCTTCGACTTGAACTTGTCCGCGAGGTGCTCGACCAGCACGTTGTCGAAGTCTTCACCGCCGAGGAAGGTGTCGCCGTTGGTCGACTTCACCTCGAACACGCCGTCGCCGATCTCGAGCACCGAGATGTCGAAGGTGCCGCCGCCAAGGTCGTAGACCGCGATGGTCTTGCCGTCCTGCTTGTCGAGGCCATAGGCGAGCGCGGCTGCGGTCGGCTCGTTGATGATGCGCAGCACTTCAAGGCCCGCGATCTGGCCGGCATCCTTGGTCGCCTGGCGCTGCGCGTCGTTGAAGTAGGCGGGTACGGTGATCACCGCCTGCGTCACGGTCTCGCCGAGGTAGCTTTCGGCGGTTTCCTTCATCTTCTGGAGGATGAAGGCCGAAATCTGCGAGGGGCTGTAGTCTTCGCCGCCCGCCTTGACCCATGCGTCGCCGTTCTTGCCCTTGACGATGCCATAGGGAACCAGCGCCATGTCCTTCTGGGTCATGGGATCCTCAAAGCGGCGGCCGATCAGGCGCTTCACCGCGAAGATCGTGTTGTCGGGATTGGTCACGGCCTGGCGCTTGGCCGGCTGCCCGATCAGGCGCTCGCCATCCTTGGTGAAAGCGACGATCGAGGGCGTCGTGCGCGCGCCTTCGGAATTTTCGATGACCTTCGAAGTGCCGCCGTCCATCACCGCGATGCAGCTGTTGGTCGTGCCGAGGTCGATACCGATAACTTTAGCCATGTCGTCCTGTTTCCTTGCCCTTTGGACGCTGCGGGTGCGGCCCCCCGAACCGGGCAAGCCTTCGTCTATGCAGCTCCTTCACAGGGCGATATAGGTCGCCTTCTTTCCGGGACAAGGCCTGCGCCTGCGCCTATATTACGTCTCGTTTCAAGACTGGAGAGAGCCTCGATGCCCCCCATCCGTTCCGCCGCCCTCATCCTTGCCGCCAGCGTGAGCCTGCTGGCACTGGCAGGCTGCAGCGGCAATGCCCCCGATGCCGCTGCATCGGCGTCGGCTTCGGCCTCGGCAAACGCCCTGGCGCCCGACAACGCGCCGAATGTCAGCGTGATCGAACCGGTGATCAAGCTGCCCGCAGTGCCCGGCAACCCGGGCGTGCTCTACTTCACCATCCAGCAGACGGCGGGCAAGGCCAACACCCTTGTCGCCGTCCACGTCGACGGCGCCGGCCGCGCGCAGATGCACCAAAGCAAGACCGAGAACGGAGTCTCCACGATGGAACCGGTCAACGCGGTCGAATTCAGCGAAAGCCAGCCCGCCGAGTTCAAGGCCGGTGGCTATCACGTCATGCTGTTCGATCTCGCCAATACGGTAAAGCCGGGCAAGGATGTCGAAGTCACCTTCACTCTCGCCAACGGCGACAAGGTCAGCACCTTCGCCAAGGTTGAAGAAACCGGCGCAATGGAAGGCATGATGGACCACATGTGAGCGTCCACACGCTTCCGCCCGGCGCCGAACGGTCCCTCACGCCGGACGAGCTGGTCTTAGCGCACAGCGTCTTCGGCGATGCCATCGATCTCGCGCCGGTGCGCATCCGCCGCCGGCGCTGGTTCCCGTTCCAGCCGCGCGGGACCGTCATGGCGCCGATGGGGCACATCCATTTCCATCCCGCCGGGCCGCATTACCGTGACGATTTCAGCACGGCTCCGCTCGGCCTGCAAAGCCTGTTCATCCACGAACTCGTCCACGTCTGGCAGAGCCAGCAGCGCGGCCGTTTCTACCTGCCGCTGATGCGCCACCCGTTCTGCCGCTACGAGTACCAGTTCAATCCGGCACGGCGCTTCTCCGCCTACGGTATCGAACAGCAGGCTGAACTGGTCGCGCACGCCTTTCTCGCAGCCCAAGGGGCACCGCACCCGGCGGCGCCCCCGCTTGCGTCACTGCAATCCGTCCTGCCGTTCCCAATTAGCCTCGCCTGACCAGCCTCAGCAGCGGACCTCGTACTCGTTGCCATAGCGGTCATGGCGATAGCAGCGGCCGTGCTTCTTGATCAGCGAGCCGCCCAGCGCGCCCGCCGCCGCGCCGATCGCGGCTCCGGTGCCGACATCGCCGCCGCTCGCACCGCCCAGCAAGGCGCCGGCTGCGGCGCCACCCAGCGCGCCCTCCCCGGCATAGTTGCGCGCGCAGCCCGCCGTGGAAAGCGCGGCAAGAGCCATGACTGGAAGAAGGAATTTGCGGTTCATCGTTCGGTCTCCTCAAGGCCCGCCTCAAGGTCACAAACGCCTGCCCGCAGTTCCGGTTCCGCCACGCGAAAGCCCGTCTGGCCGGATCTGGCGCGAATGCGCCCAGCCGTGGCATTTTTGCCGCGCAGGAGAAGGACCGCCGAAATGCCCCACGCCGTCGACACCCACACCATTCTCGATGCCGTCGCCGCCGCGCGCGGGGGCGTGCGCAATGTGTTTGACGACATCGACCCGACACGCCTCGCCCACATCTGTGTCGACATGCAGAACGGTTTCATGGAGGAAGGCTCGCCGGTCGAAGTCCCCATGGCGCGGGAGATCGTCGGCAACATCAACCGCATCAGCGCCGCCGTCCGCAAAGCAGGCGGGCACAACGTGTTCCTGCGCTTCACCACGCCCGATGCAGCAAGCTGGTCGGTTTTCGTCCGCCGCCTCGGTGAAGGCGCCGCCACCCACCGTGCCGCCTTCACGCCAGGCGCGCATTACCACGATTTCTGGCCCGCGCTCGATGTTCAGCCCGGCGATGCAGTCGTCGACAAGCACCGCTTCAGCGGCTTCACCCCCTGCACCAGCGACCTCGACGCCGTGCTCAAGGCGCGCGGGATCGATACCGTGGTGATCACCGGCACGCTCACCAACTGCTGCTGCGAAAGCACTGCGCGCGATGCGATGCAATTCAACTACCGCGTGCTGTTTGCAGGCGATGCCAATGCCGCGCTGACCGACGCCGAACACGCCGCCACGCTGCACAGCATGGCGTTCGTGTTCGCTGATCTTTACGATACGGACGAGGTCGTGGCGCTGCTGCGCTGAATAACCAAAGTTTTTACCCCAACCCGCTCATGCTGAGCTTGTCGAAGCATCAAGCACAACGGCAGCGCCAGCACCCTTCGACAAGCTCAGGGTGAGCGGATTGGGGGATTGGATCAAACGGAAATCAGCCTCAATCCGGCTTCTTCGCCACCGCCACCATCGCTGCGCGCAGCAGGCGGTCCTTGATCATGTAGCCGGCCTGCAGTTCCTGCAGCACCGTGCCCGGCTCCACATCGGCCGACGGAATCTCCAGCATGGCTTGATGCTGGTGCGGATCGAGCGGCAGGCCCTTGGCGGCAATCCGGCTGATGCCGTGGCTGGCGAACACCTTCTCGATCTCGCGGCCCGTGGCTTCCAGCCCCGCCACGAGGTTCTTCATCTTGTCGTCCTCGCGCAGCTCCGCCGGGATCGATTCGAGCGCGCGCGAGAGGTTGTCGGCGACCGACAGAATGTCGCGGGCGAACGAGGTCGCGGCATAGGCGCGCGTATCGGCCACTTCCTTTTCCATGCGGCGACGTACGTTCTGCGTCTCGGCCTTGGCATAGAGTACGTCCTGTTTGGCCGCCTCGAGATCGCTCTTCAGCGCCTCCACCACATCGGCCAGCGCATCGCCACCCTCCGTCAGTTCAGAGGGCACACCCTCCAGCTCGGCAGCCACTTCGGCATCCTGCGGGCGCGTGTCGTTCTCAGTCATTTTCTACCAAATCCGTCCTGGGTGATGATCCTGCTCAAGGATTGAGCCGTGAAATCAACCATGGGGACAACCCGCGCATAATTCAACCGCGTCGGTCCGATAACGCCGACAACGCCCACCACGCGCCCCTCCCCGTCGCGCCACGGCGCCGCGATCACCGAGGAGCCCGAAAGCGAGAACAGCCGGTTCTCGCTGCCGATGAAAATGCGCGCACTGTCCGCTTCGCGCGCGGCATCGAGCACGCCCGCGATGGCTTCCGCGCTTTCAAGTTCGTCGAGCAATTGCCGCACCCGTTCGATATCTCCAAGCGCGGCTTCATCGAGCAGATTGGCCTGCCCGCGCACCACCAGCACCGGCCGCTGCGCCGCGTCGCGGCTCCACACCGCAAGCCCTCTCTCGACCAGCGCAGCACTCGCAGTATCCAGCGCCGAGCGCCCACCCGCAATCTCCGCGCGGATGAGCTGCAGGGCCTCGCCCAGCGTACGGCCTGCCACGCGCGCCGTCAGGTAATTCCCCGCCTGCTCCAGCGTCACCGCACTGGCCGAGCCGGGCAGATCGATCACCCGGTTCTCGACGCTCCCGTCATCGCCCACCAGCACGACGAGTGCGCGCCCTTGCCCCAGTGGCACGAACGAAACCTGCGCCAGCCGAACCTCGCGCCGCGGCACCATGACCACGCCCGCCGCCGCCGAAAGATCGGACAGCGCCGAACTCGCCGCCGCCAGTGCCGCCTCGATCGTGCCGCCTTCCGCCAGCCCCCGCTCGATCTGCGCGCGGTCGGCCGCAGATGGCTCAGCCACTTGCATGATCCCGTCGACAAACAGCCTGAGGCCCACCTCCGTTGGCATCCGCCCCGCGCTGGTATGCGGCGCCGCCAGGAGCCCCGCATCCTGCAGTTCCTGCAAGACCGAACGGATCGAGGCAGGCGAAAGCGCCACGCCGCCGCTCCCGGCAAGGGTCCGCGAACCGACCGGATGGCCGCTGGCGATATAGCCTTCGACCACCAGCCGGAAGATTTCGCGAGCGCGCGTGGAAAGTTCGGTCAGACCGGGTCCTGCCATGCCCCATATCTAGGGCAGATTCGCCGGCCATGAAAGGGATCGGCGTCCCCGCCTTTTCGTGAGGAGGGGCCTTCCCTTCCACTACCGGCTGGCTAAAGGCTGCGGAAACATTGAGCAAAGGAAGTTCCCATGCGTCCCTCAGGCCGCGCCGCAGATGAAATGCGCGCCATCACTGTCGAAACCGGCTTCACCAAGCACGCCGAAGGCTCCGTGCTGATCGGCTTCGGCGATACCAAGGTGCTCGTCACGGCCTCGGTGGAAGAGCGCGTGCCGCCGTTCATGCGCGGCAAGGGCGAAGGCTGGGTCACGGCGGAATACTCGATGCTCCCCCGCGCCACCCACACGCGCGGCAGCCGTGAAGCGGCCAAGGGCAAGCAATCGGGTCGCACGCAGGAAATCCAGCGCCTGATCGGCCGCTCCTTGCGCGCCGTCACCGATCTCAAGAAGCTCGGCGAACGCCAGATTACCTTGGACTGCGACGTCATCCAGGCCGATGGCGGCACCCGCACCGCCTCGATCTCCGGCGCATGGATCGCGCTGCGCCTTGCCGTGCAGAAACTGATGGACGCGGGTGCGATCTCCGAAGACCCGCTCACCCGCAAGGTCGCCGCGATTTCCTGCGGTATCCATCAGGGCACCCCGGTGCTCGATCTCGACTACATCGAGGACAGCTCGGCCGATGCCGACGCCAATTTCGTGCTGATCGAGGGCGGCCATATCGCCGAAGTCCAGGCGACGGCGGAAGGCGCGACCTATGACGAGGAAGGCCTCCTGCGCCTCCTGCGCCTCGCCCGCATCGGCTGCGCCGAAATCTTCGCCGCGCAGGAAAAGGCCGTCTCGCGGTGACACGCCTGCTAGAGCCCGGAAAACTCGTCATCGCCACACACAACGCGGGCAAACTGCGCGAGATCCGGGCCCTGCTTGAACCTTACGGCATGGACTGCATTTCGGCCGGCGAACTCGGCCTGCCCGAGCCTGCCGAAACCGGCACGACTTTCGCCGAGAACGCGCTCATCAAGGCCCATGCCGCTGCAAGCGCGGCAGGCCTGCCCGCACTCGCCGATGATTCCGGCCTCTGCGTCGCGGCCCTCAATGGCGCCCCCGGCGTCTACACCGCCGACTGGGCCGAAGCCGCGCCCTTCGAAGGCGGTCCGGGCCGCGATTGGTACATGGCCATGGGCAAAGTCGAGGGCAAACTCGCCGAGCTCGGCGCCGATACCCCGCGCAACTGCTGGTTCGCCTGCGTCCTAGCGATCGCATGGCCTGATGGCCGCGAGGCCGTGTTCGAAGGCCGTGCCATGGGCACGCTCACCTGGCCGCCACGCGGCACGATGGGCTTCGGCTACGATCCCGTCTTCGTGCCCTCAGGCGATACGCGCACCTTCGCCGAGCTCGACCCCGCCGAGAAGCACAGGATCAGCCACCGCGCCGATGCTTTTTCGAAGCTCGTTTCTTCGGCGCTGACGGACTGACCGTCGCCGGAGCCGCTCCGGCTGGAGCAGTCGCGGCCTTGGCCAGCCGATCCGCCGCCTTGTAGTCGTAGACCTGCTGGCCGATGACATTGCCCGCCGGCAAGTAGCGGCAGACAAGATAATCACTGCGCGGATTGCTGGCGATCGCGCAGCCCACCTCGCGCGTGTCCTTCCACACGATCTGCGTGTAGTGGCCCACATCTGTCCATTGGCCGGTGGTCGAAACGTCGGGGAACTTGCTCCGCCTAAACAGCTTCCCCTCGTCGATGAAGAAGCCGATCATCTCCTCGGGCGTGTAATCGTCCTTGGTCCCGGTCCAGAGGTTCTCCCCCTCGCCGCCATCAGCCCCGACCGGGGCGTGCTCGAACATGTCGGAGGTTGCGAGCGTCTGCGCCCACTTCTTCGCATGCTCGGAAAGCTTCGCGCTCCACACAAGCGGCTTCAGTCCCAGCCGAATTCGCTCGGCGTTATGGGCTACGAGCAAACGAGGTCCCACTGTTTCCATCGGAGTGACGGCAACCTGCGCCGCCGCTGGCGATGCGGCAACAAGGCAAACGAAAGTAACGAGCCCAAGCGCTGCATGTTTCGGCATAACCGCTGTCCCCAAGGCTTTGGCCCTTGACTTTGCCCGCCCGACTCAGGCTGGAAAGAAGCATGGCCTTTGCCCTCTATATCCACTGGCCGTTCTGCCTCGCCAAGTGCCCATACTGCGATTTCAATAGCCATGTCCGTGAGGGCATCGACGCAGCCGAGTGGCAGCATGCGCTGCTTGCCGACATGGCCCATGAAGCCGCGCTGACCGGCGGGCGGGAGCTCACCTCGATCTTCTTCGGCGGCGGCACGCCTTCGCTGATGCCGCCAGCGCTGGTCACTGCGCTGATCGAAGCCGCAAGCCGTCACTGGCGTTTTGCCGATGACATCGAGATCACACTGGAGGCCAATCCCTCGTCAGTTGAAGCGGCCAACTTCGCGGCGCTGGCAGGTGCCGGTATCAACCGCGTCTCGCTCGGCCTGCAGGCGCTCGACGACAAGGCGCTCGCCTTCCTCGGCCGCCTCCACAATGCCTCCGAAGGCCTCGCCGCGCTGGACCTGGCGCAGCGCCATTTCGCCCGCGTCAGCTTCGATCTGATCTATGCCCGGCCCGATCACACGCCCGAATTGTGGGAGGCCGAACTTGCCCGCGCGCTCTCGCTTGGCACTGGTCACCTCTCGCTCTACCAGCTTACCATCGAGCCCGGCACCCGCTTCGCCACGCTGGTGCGCGAAGGCCGCTTTACCCCGCTCGACGACGACATGGCGGGCGATCTCTTCGCCCTCACCCGCGAGCGGACCGCTGCCGGCGGACTGCCCGCCTATGAGATCAGCAACCACGCCCGCCCCGGCGAGGAAAGCCGCCATAACCTCGTCTACTGGCGCTATCAGGACTACGTCGGCATCGGCCCCGGTGCCCACGGCCGGCGCGGCGGCTTCGCGACGGTGCGCCACAAGAAACCGGAAAACTATCTCAAAGCTGTCGCCGCCCAGCTCCACGGCATTGCCGAAATCCGCGAACTGGGTATCCGCGAGCAGGCCGCCGAAGCGATCCTCATGGGGCTGCGGCTTGGCGAAGGCATCGCCTCGGCTGTGCTGGCGCAGCGCTTCGGGCTTGCCGAAACTGACCTGATCGCCCCCGCCAAGCGCGCGTTCTACATCACGCAAGGCCTGCTCACCGAGCGCGGCGACCGCCTTGTCGTGACCGATGCCGGCATGCCGCTGCTCGATGGCCTACTCGGCGAGCTCGTCCCGGCCGGACTCGTGGCGGCATGAGCGTCGCTGACTTGCTCGAAGCCTGGGGCAACCACCTCGCCCTCGCCCGCCGCCGCTCCCCGCACACCGTCCGCGCCTATGTCGCCACTGCGGCGCGTTTTCTGGAAGTTCTGCCGCCTCCGCAGGACTGGTCCACACTCGCGAAGCTGGAAGTCGGCGACGTTCGCCGCCAGCTCGCTGAGCGCCGCGCCGATGGGCTCGGCAACGTATCAGCCGCGCGCGAACTGTCAGCGCTCAAGGCCTTCCTCGCCTTTGCCCGCACGCAAACCGGCGCGCCCGATGCGGCTACGCCCCGCCTGCGCGGCCCCCGCATCAAGAAGGGCCTGCCCCGCCCCGTCACGCCCGACGACGCGGTGAACCTCGCCGCGATGGTTGCGGACGAAGGCGTCGAACCATGGATCGGCGCCCGCGACCGCGCCGTCCTGTTGCTGCTCTACGGCGCAGGCCTGCGCATAGCCGAAGCGCTCTCGCTCACCGCCGCCGTCCTGCCATTGGGCGATGCACTCACCGTCACCGGCAAGGGCGGCCGCCAGCGGGTCGTCCCCATCCTGCCCATCGTGAAAGCGGCAGTGGAGGACTACGCCGCGAAGGTCCCCTACCCGCTCGAGCGCAGCGCTCCGCTGTTCCGCGGTGCCAAAGGCGGCCCGCTGGCGCAGGCGATGATCCAGCGCGCCGTCGCCCGGGCCCGCGTGGCCCTTGGTCTGCCGCCTACCACCACACCCCACGCGCTGCGCCACAGCTTTGCCACGCACCTGCTGGGCGCTGGCGCAGACCTCAGGAGCCTGCAGGAACTGCTCGGCCACGCCAGCCTGTCCTCGACCCAGATCTACACCAAAGTCGATGCCGCAACGCTGCTTGACGTCTACCGCTCAGCACATCCGCGCGCCTGAAACGCCGCTACTTCCCTGCCGCGCGCGGCAGCCGCAGCACCGCAAGCAGCCCGCCCAGATCTTCGCTCTCACCCAGCGTGATCGAACCGCCATAAAGCTCCGCCACGTCGCGCACAATCGCGAGGCCCAGCCCGGTCCCCGGCTTGCCAGTATCCAGCCGTGCCCCGCGTGCGAAGAGCTTGTCCTTGGCTTCGGCCGGAATGCCCATCCCGTCGTCCTCGATCCAGATCTCGCAATGCTTCGGATCATCGGGCAGCGCATCGATCGTCACGAAGACCGAACCACCGCCATATTTCGCCGCGTTCTCGATCAGGTTGCCGAGAATCTCGTCGAGGTCCTGCCGCTCGATCGCGACGCTCGCCTCGCGGTTGCCATCCATATCGAAGCGCACATGCGGATAGAGCCGCACCACCGCGCGCTCGACCGCCTCGGCGCTTTCACCCACGCTGGCGCGCGCCAGCCCCGTCGCGCGGCGCCCGACAGCACGCGCCCGCGCAAGGTGGTGGTCGACCTGCCGCCGCATCACCGCCGCCTCGCGGATCACCGTGTCCGAGAGGTCATCGGCCTTGGCCGTCGCCGCGTTCATCACCACAGTCAGCGGGGTCTTGAGCGCATGGGCGAGGTTGCCCGCATGCGTGCGCGCTTCCTCGGCCTGTCGCTCGGAGTGTTCAAGTAGACCGTTGATCTCCTCGACCAGCGGCTGGACTTCCAGCGGAAGCGGTTCGTCCACCCGCCGCGCCTGCCCTTCGCGCATGTCGGCAATCGCCCGGCGCACACGGCGCAGCGGGCCAAGGCCGTAGTACGTCTGCATCGCCGCCATCGCGATCAGGCCCAGCCCCAGCACCACGAACGACCAGATCAGGATCGCCCGGATGCGCCGGATCTGCGCGTCGAGATCGCTGCGGCTGGCGGCCACCGCGAACTGCCACTTGATCGGGCTCCCCGGTAGAATCACCGATCGCTCGATGATCCGCAGCCGTTCCTCGCCGAACTGCTCGCTGTCATAGACATGCGGATTGCCGTCGAAGTGATCGCCCTTCAGCTTCAGCGTGCGGTCCCACAGCGAGCGCGAGGGGAAGTCCTCATGCCCCTTGCCGCTGATCTGCCAGTAGAGCCCGCTGTTCGGCTCCAGAAACCGCTGGTCCCCCAAAGCGCGGTTGAAGAACACTTCGCCGTCCGGCCCTAGCTCTGCCGAACCGACCATGGCGGTCAGCATATAGCCCAGCTGATCGTCGAAGTTGCGCGTGGCGAGGCCGGTCATCGTCCGATCGAGCGCCAGACCACCGCCCAGCAACAGCACCGAAATCCACGCCACCGCAATCAGCAGCATGCGCCGCGAGAGCGAGCCTGTATGCGGGGCAGTCGATCGCGGCGCCTCGGCCTGCACGGCGGCAGTATCTTCCCCGGGGGCAATCACGCTGTGCTCCACGCCGTGCGCCCCCGGCCGGATCAGCCGCGCCCGCCTTGCGCGGGATCGTCGAGGCTGTAGCCGAGCCCGCGGATCGTGGTGATCACGTCAGGGCCCAGCTTCTTGCGGATGCGCGTCACGAACACTTCGATCGTGTTGGAATCGCGGTCGAAGTCCTGATCGTAAATGTGCTCGATCAGCTCGGTGCGGCTCACCACCTTACCCTTGTGATGGAGCAGGTACGAGAGCAACTTGTATTCCTGCGCGGTCAGCTTCACCGGCTCGCCGTCCAGCGTCACCCGGCCCGAACGCGTATCCAGCCGCACGCCGCCCGCAATCAGTTCCGACGAGGAATTGCCCGAAGCGCGGCGGATCAGCGCGCGCAGGCGGGCGATCAGTTCCTCGCTCTGGAAGGGCTTGGCAAGATAGTCATCCGCCCCCGCATCGAGGCCCGCCACCTTGTCCGACCAGCTGTCACGCGCGGTCAGCACCAGCACCGGGAACTTGCGCCCCTCCTTGCGCCACATGCCAAGCACGGTCAGCCCGTCGATCTCCGGCAAGCCCAGATCGAGGATCACCGCGTCGTAGTCCTCGGTGGAGCCCATGAAGTGCCCATCCTCGCCGTCGACCGAAAGATCGACGGCATAGCCATTGGCTTCGAGCGTGGACTTGAGCTGCTTGCCGAGGGTGGGTTCGTCCTCGACGATCAGAATGCGCATCGCTTGCCCCTTGCTGCGCCCGCTGCGGGCGGGACCACTATTCGCCCCAAGTGATGGAGCGGCAAACCTGAACGGTCAAGGAACGGGCCGTTCTGCTTCGCGCAAGACTGGGGGAATCAGTGCGATTCGCCCAGTATCTGGCCGGTGCGCGCGTCCACATCGACGAATACGACCCGTCCGTCCTGAATGAACTTGAGGCGGTAGGCCATCGCGGTCGGATCGTATTCGGGGCCGAGATACTGCATCCCGCGCTTCATCGGCAGCACGCGCGCCTCGATCTCGCGCAGCGAGCGCACGCTGCCATTGCGCAGATCGAGCCGTGCCTCGCGCTGCTCGTCGGCACGGCGCTGCTGCGCGTCCGCTGCTGGGGCAAATGAAACCAGAAGGCCAAGGGCGAAAAGTGTGGAAGTCCAACGCATGATGCGAAGCGCCATAGCCTGAGGCCTTTGAATAGCTTGTGAACGTGCGGGCTGAGGTCCCCACCCCATGACCGCTTCCCTGTGACGTCGTTATGGCAGATCAAGCGCGCCGGTGCCAAGCTCATACTGGACCTCGCGGCGCCTCCCCGCTAAGCGCGCCTCCATCATGGCAGCAGCACCGATCCTCAGCTGGGAAGGCCTCGGCCTCAACCAGG
This sequence comes from Novosphingobium sp. AAP93, assembly GCF_001296055.1. Classification (NCBI taxonomy): domain Bacteria; kingdom Pseudomonadati; phylum Pseudomonadota; class Alphaproteobacteria; order Sphingomonadales; family Sphingomonadaceae; genus Novosphingobium; species Novosphingobium sp. AAP93. The sequence continues at coordinate 45,171 of NZ_LJHZ01000026.1, read as the reverse complement.
GCACCAGCTGGCTGTTCAAGGACCTCGATCTCCAGATCGGCCCGCGCGACAGGCTCGCGCTCATCGGCCGCAACGGCGCGGGCAAGACGACCCTGCTCAAGCTGATCGCGGGCCTCATCGATGCCGACAAGGGTACCCGCTCGGTCCAGCCGGGCACGCGCGTCGTCACGCTCGAGCAAGACCCGTTCTTCACCGGCTACGAAACGCTGATGGACTTCGCCCTTTCGGGCAAGGACGCCCCGCCGCGCCACGAAGTCGAATCCATCGCCGGCCAGCTCGGCATAGACCTCTCACGCCAAGCCGACAGCGCCTCGGGCGGTGAACGCCGCCGCGCCGCCCTTGCCCGCGCGCTCGCCAGCGAACCCGATCTCCTGCTGCTCGACGAGCCGACCAACCACCTCGATCTCGCCGCGATCGAATGGCTCGAAGGCTGGCTGCAGCGCTACACCGGCGCCTTCGTCGTCATCAGCCACGACCGCACTTTCCTCGAACGCCTGACCAGGGCCACCCTCTGGCTCGACCGCGGCGCGATCCGCCGCCGCGAAATCGGCTTCGGCGGCTATGAAGCGTGGATGGAAGCGGTCTACGCCGAAGAAGCCCGCGCCGCCGAAAAGCTCGACGCCAAGCTCAAGATCGAAGCCCACTGGCTCGAACGCGGCGTCACCGCGCGGCGCAAGCGCAACATGGGCCGGCTCGAAAAGCTCTGGGAAATGCGCGCCACCCGCGCCGCGATGATGAGCCCCCAGGGCACCGCCAAGATCAGCCTCGGCAGCGATGATGCCAAGAGCAAGGCGGTCATCGTCGCCGACAAGATCACCAAGCGCTTTGGCGAACGGGTTATCGTCAAGGACTTCAGCCTGCGCATCATGCGCAAGGACCGCATCGGCCTCGTCGGCGCAAATGGCGCGGGTAAGACAACGCTATTGAAGCTCCTCACCGGCGAGCTCGAGCCCGACAGCGGCAGCGTCACCCTCGCCAGAACGCTCACCCCGGTCATCATCGACCAGCAGCGCAGCCTGATGGCGCCCGACAAGCGCATTCGCGACGTGCTCGCCGAAGGCAGCGACTGGATTGACGTGCAGGGCGTGCGCAAGCACATCCACGGCTACCTCAAGGAATTCCTGTTCGATCCCGGCATGGTCGAAGCCCGCGTCGGCACGCTCTCGGGCGGCGAACGCTCGCGGCTCCTGCTCGCACGGGAATTCGCCCGCCCCTCCAGCCTCCTCGTGCTCGACGAGCCGACCAACGACCTCGATCTCGAAACGCTCGACCTCCTGCAGGAAGTGATTTCGGACTACGACGGCACCGTCCTCATCGTCAGCCACGACCGCGATTTCCTTGATCGCACCGTAACGATCACGCTCGGCATGGACGGCTCGGGCAAAGTCGACGTGGTCGCGGGCGGCTATGCCGATTGGGAAAAGCAGCGCAAGGCACGCCTCGCCGGCAAGCCCATTGCGCGCGAAACGGCCGACAAGCACGCCGCCGCACCGCCGCCTCCACCGCCGCCCAAAAAGGCCAAGCTCACCTACAAGGACCAGCGCGACTACGAGCTACTGCCAGACCGCATCGCGGAGCTTGAGAAGCTCATCGCCCGCGACGAAGCCGCGCTGGCCGATCCGGACCTTTACACCAAGAACCCCACCCGCTTCGCTGCCCTCACCGCCTCGCTGGACAAGGCCCGGGCGGAAAGGGACGCGGCGGAAGAACGCTGGCTCGAACTGGCGGAGATGGTGGAAGGTTAAGAGCACTCAGAGCAGTCGGAAGGACTGCAATCGCCGCATTTCCCCCATTCTTTATTGCGAGCTTAGAGAAGCAATCCAGAGCCGCGCAGGACCGCCCTGGATTGCTTCGTTACGTGCGACAAAGACGAAACGAGCCCCCCATCCCAGCATCGGATCGGCCGCGTACGTCTCTATTTGTCAGACAATTTTTTCCTAGCAGCCTCGCGCGCCGTCGCACGTAGTCCTGCAATACATAACGTCGCTATTAATGAGAACAAAATTGACAAAAATACCGCAACGGACCAATCTGGATTCTGCGCTTCATCGTTGTCAACGCTTCGCTTTGCTTCAACAACACTCTGCCGCATTATTTTTATAACATCGGACCGGTTTATCAGTACGGCTCCATTATCATCGCGTAGTTCAACAATATATTGCGCGCCACTTGCCAAACGAACGTAACTCAACGCGCTTATCCGGGAAGCATTCTCTTCCAGCCGCAATGGGCACCGGATGCATGACGCGGATTCGTCAGTGTAAAATGCAAGCGCTCCCCAATACAAACCATCGGGACCATATCGCCGATGAACGTAGCCAAAGTTCTTACCCTTTACACGTTGGACAGGCCCGACCTCCACCCCTTTGAGGAGAGCCAAAGCCTTAGCATATCTACTGTTATACTCTGATTGGGACGGGGAGAAAACAATCATTCCCAACCCAAAGAAAAGAATAAAGCAAACCAGATAACGCAACATACTACTACAAATCACAATGATGCAGCAAGAGCAAGTTATCAAAAGTATGGCGACTTCTATACTGCAGGAGATACCGAATTCGCGCGAATTTACCTATGGTGGGATTTTCAATCCATGTACATCTACAAGCCTCAGCATCACATGAACACCTAATTGGCCCCCTCACCCCGCCGCCAACCGCTCCGCCGTTCGCTCCTCGATCCGCTTCTCCAGCATGAACAGCGGCATCGTGCCTTCCTCCAGTATCCCATGGAACCACGGCAGGCTGAACTTGTCGCCCAAGGCCGCTTGCGCCTTCGTGCGCGCCTTCACCCACGCCGTGTGGCCGATCTTGTAACTGCACGCCTGCCCGATCAGCACGCAGTAGCGCTCAACCTCGCGCTGGCTGCGCGGCTGCGCGAAGCCGGTGGTCGCGACCATGTAGGCGGTCGCCTTCTCGCGGCTCCAGCGGTAGTGGTGGATGTCGGTATCGACCACCAGCCGCGCCGCACGGAACAGGAAGGATTGCAGATATCCGGCGCGCTCCAGCGGGGTGTAGCCGCCCAGTTCGTCCGCCAGCTGCTCGGCATAGAGCGCCCAGCCCTCGCCATGCGCCGAAAGGAAATAATCCTTGAGATACAGGGGTAGTGCGCCGCCCTTCTGCGCATAGCCGCCCTGCAGGTGGTGCCCCGGAATGCCCTCGTGATAGGTCAGTGAAGGCAGCGAATAGCGCGGCCAGTCGCCCACCGACTTGAGGTTGATCCAGTAGATCGCCGGGCGCGAGCCATCGAGGCTGGCGCTGTAGTAATAGCCGTTCGAAGCCCCGTCCTGAATCTCCACCGGCACGCGGCGGATTTCCAGCGGCTCGCTCGGATAGTTCGCAAAGGCCTGCGGCAGCTTCTTCGCCATCGCCGCGATCCCGGCATTGAGCGAAGCAATCAGGTCGCTGCGCCCCGCATCCGTATCCGGATAAAGCTGGTCCGGCGCATGGTTGAGCGCGGTCAGCCGCTCGCCCACGCTGCCCTTGGTATAGCCTGCCGCCTTGAGGATCGCATCGAGCTTGGCCGTAATGTCGGCCACCTGCTCGAGCCCGATCTTGTGGACTTCCTCCGGCGTCAGTTTGGTCGTCGTCGCCTCGGCCAGCGCCGCCGCATAGATCGCATCGCCGCCGCGCACGCGCCACGCGCCATCGCCCGCCGGGGTCTTGAGCCGCTGCGCCTTGATCAGCGCAATCTGCCGGTCGAGCGCGGGATAGACCATGTCCTTCACGATCTTCGCCGCCTGCCCGGCCCAGTCACCGGCAATGCCCTTGGCCGTCGTGCGCCGCGACAGCGAGAGCACCAGCGAACTTGCCTCGGGCGCCGGTGAACGCAGCTTGGCCAGTTGCCCCAGCGCCAGTTCAAGCGACCAGCGCGGCGCGATCAGCCCGCGCGCCGCCAGCCGCTTCTGCCCGGCGCTGTCCTCATCGAGCGCAAAGGCAAACGCCTTGAGCCGCGCCAGATAGGCCTCTGCATCCGCCGAAGTTTCCACCGGATGCTGGCTGTCGAGCATGTCAGGGACATCGAAATAGACGCCCTGCTGCTGCGTGATCGGATAGGGCTGCTGTACGCCGTCAATGCCGAAGGGCACGCCCGCCAGCCGCCGCTCGAACATATAGGCCAGGATCTCGCGCTGCCGCCGCACCGCGGGGCTGAGCGAAGCGGGATCAACGCCCCTCATCGCCGCAAGCCCTGCCCGGTCGAACGCTTCTCCCGCCGCACGCCCAGCTTCGCTCTTGTCATCAAGCCGCGAAAGCAGCGCGGCCCGAACACCCGTATCGAGTCCCAAGCCGGTCGCATGCTGCGGCGTCAGCAGCAGGTTGTCGTAAAACAGCTTGTCCGCCAGCGCGGCAAAGGCCGCGTCACCGGGGGCCGCAGCGCCCGCCGCAAAGGCCTTTGCAGGAAGCCAGGTGGCCAGCGTTGCCGTTGCTGCACCGGCCAGAAATTCGCGTCTTTCCATGGATTAGGCTCCCGTATCGGCTCATCCGATCGCTCGCACATCCCCCACGAGAGAGACAAGGTACAAGTCCTGCCGTTCTGGGGAAATCCTCATAACATGCCGTAGAACCCCGCCACCCGGTCCAGCGCCAGCTCCAGCACCAGCTTGCCGCTGCGCGCCGGCCACGCGAGCGCCTTCTCCGCCGCCGGGACGCCCTCGCCCGCACAGACCACGCGCCAGAGGATGTCTGCCAGTCCCGGTCCTGCCGCAGCAATCGCGCCATCGAAGCGCCGCTTTGCAGCAATCTGTCGTTCGCCCGGCGTCAGGCCCCGCTCGCCCCCGGCGATGCGCACCGGATCCCAGCGCATCGTGACCGACGGCGCCAGGTCCGCCCGCTCCCAGTCCGCGCGAAGCCGTTCGCCCGCAGCAAACTGGCGGTCATTCAGATGCCCGCGCGCATGGAGCCAGGACAGCGGCGATTCGGCGAGATTGACCTTGACGCTGCGCACCGCAGCACCTTTGGCACCGGGACGCACCCCATCCACCCGCCGCGGCCCTTCCTCGGTCAGTTCACGCTCCACCAGAAACTGCGCCATGGCACTCTCCCCAAGAAACAAATCAGGAACATGCGTGTTATTGCCGGAGAGTCGTTGCTGTAGGAAAGCACAAAACTTGCCGCAGCGCACAAAAGCTGTAAAAGTACGCATGAGGCCTCTGAAAGTGCCCCCAAGATGATCAACCGCATCCGCGATATCCGCCGTCAAAAGGGCCTGACCTTGGCCGATGTCGCCGCGCGCTGTGCGCCGCCGACAACAGCTCAAACCATCGGCCGTCTCGAGACGGGCATGCGCTCGCTCTCGCTCGGCTGGATGAACCGCATCGCCGCCGCGCTCGATGTCGATCCGCAATTGCTGGTAAAGGCAGAGGTTGACAGCGAGCCGCAGATCATCGCCCGCCTCGCCGCAACCGGCGCGGAAGCGCTGAGCAAGCCGATGTCCGCCGTCTTTCCGGTCGGCCCCGGATCCGCGCAGCTGGTGGTCATGACGGTCGAAGCGAGTGCCGGGGAGTACCGCGCTGGCGATCAGGTCTGGCTGCGGCAAGTCGGCCCGGATGATTTCGCCCGCGCGCTCAACCGCGATGTGCTCGCGCCCCGCCCCGGCGGCCGCTTCGCTTTCGGCCGCATGATCGACCGCGACGGCGACCGCGTCGCACTACTCCCCCCCGGCGTCGGCCAGCGGCAAGTGGTGATCGATCACCCCGCCTGGATCGGCGTGGCCGAGCTGCTCGTCCGCTCGCTCTGAACTTCGCGCATTGCCGGTGAAGCGCCGCCTGTTGTCGATTTCGACGCTCTATCCCGCGCCCGGTCGCACGGGTTTCGGCCGCTTCGTGGCGCGCCAGATGGAAACGCTCGCAGCACGCGGGGATTGGGACGTCACTATCATCAACCCCATCGGCCTGCCGCCCGCACCCTTCAGCGCGATGGGCCGCTACAAGCCGCTCGCCGCGATCCCGCCGGTCGAGGCAAGCGGACCGGTTACCGTTCATCATCCCCGTTTTCTGCTGATCCCCGGCCTTTCGGGTCGCTTCAATCCTTGGGCCATCACCCGCGCGGTCCTGCCACTCGCGCGCCGGCTTCATGCGGAAACCCCGTTCGATCTCGTCGATGCGCAATTCTTCTATCCCGATGGCCCCGCCGCCGCCGCCATCGCCGCAGCACTGGGCCTCCCCCACGCGATCAAGGCGCGCGGTTCGGACATCCACCTCTGGGGCGAGCGCCCGCCCGCCCTCATCCAGATGCGCCGCGCCGCTCGCAGCGCCGCCGCCGTTCTTTCGGTATCAGGTGCGCTTGCGCGCGATATGCAAACGCTTGGCCTCGAACCGCCCGGCGGCATCACCGTCCACTACACCGGCCTCGACCACGCGCGCTTCCAGCCGCTGCCCCGAGCCGAAGCCCGCGCGCGGCTGGCTGATCAGCTTCCCGGCCTCGCGCTGCGGCCCAACGACCGCCTTGCCGTCTGCGTCGGCGCGCTGATCGCCATCAAGGGCCAGGCCCTCGCCATCGAAGCGCTCACCGGCCTGCCGGGCGATATCCAGCTCGCGCTCGCCGGTACCGGCGCCGACCAAGCCGCACTGCGCGCCCACGCCGCCGCGCATGGTGTCGCCAGCCGCGTGCATTTCCTCGGCAACGTCAGCCACGATGTCCTGCCAGTGCTGCTCGCCGCCGCCGATGTCATGGTCCTGCCCTCGGAACGCGAAGGCCTTGCGAACGCGTGGATCGAGGCACTGGCTTGCGGCGCGCCATTGGTCATCCCGCCCGTCGGCGGCGCCCCCGAAGTGGTAGACCGCCCCGCCGCCGGCCGACTTGCCGAACGCACTCCGGCCGCCATAGCTGCCGCCATAACCGACCTGCTGGCAGCCCCGCCGGCCCAGACCGAAACCGCTGCCACCGCTGCCCGCTTCAGCTGGGACGCCAATGCCGCAGCGCTTGCTGCGATCTACGAGAAGGCTGCTTCAGGAAGCTGACGCCCCGCGAAGTGCTTCGACAGGCTCAGCACGAGCGGTGCAGGTAGAGGAAAACACCCCCAACCCCCGCTCATCCTGAGCTTGTCGAAGGATGTCCGCACGAGGGTCGAGCTCAAGCCCCCTCGCGCGCCAGCCGCTCCTGCTTGTCGAGCGCGCTCTCGGTCGGCACGAAGCTCTTGGAGGTGACCTTCAGCCAGATCAGGATCGGCGCGGCCATGTAGATCGAGCTGTAGGTCCCGACGAAAATGCCCAGCGTGATTGCCGCGGTGAAGCCGAAGATCACCCCCGGCCCCAGCAGCAGCAGCGCCGTCAGCGTGATCAGCATCGAAAGCGAGGTCGCCAAGGTGCGGTGCAGCGTCTCGTTGACCGAAAGATCGAGCAGTTCCGGCATCGGCATCTTGCGATACTTCTTCAGGTTCTCGCGGATGCGGTCGTAGACGACGATGGTATCGTTGAGCGAGTAACCGATCAGCGTCAGCAGAGCCGCGACAATCGTGAGGTCGAACTCGATCTGCGTCACCGCGAACATGCCCAAGGTCAGCGTCACGTCATGCACGAGGCTGAACAGCGCACCCACGCCGAACTGCCATTCGAACCGCAGCCAGATATAGGCCGCCACCGCCAGCGCCGCGAGGCCAAGCGACAGCACCGCGCTGTGCCACAGCTCGCCCGAAACCTTGCCCGAAACCGAGTCCACGCCGTCGACGCGCGCGTCGGCATGCTTGGCCTTGATGTCCGCCGTGATCGTGCGGGCCATCTTGTCCGAAAGACCGCTGTCGTGGTCCGCGCCTTCGGGCAGCTTCATGCGGATCGAGATTTCGTTGGGCTTGCCGTACCGCTGGATGATCGGCTCGCCGTAACCAAGCGCCTCGATCTCGCTGCGCAGCGGCGCAACGGGGGCTTCCGCGCTCTGGGTGAAGGTCACGCGGATCATTTGGCCGCCGATGAAATCGACGCCGAGGTTGAGCCCCTTGGTGAACACGAGGCCAAGGCTCGCCGCCATCAGCAGCAGGCTGATCACGTAGAACGGACCGCGCCAGCGCAGGAACTTGATGTTGGTGTTGTCGGGAACAAGCTTGAGGAGCTTCATGGCGGCTGGTTCCTTAGAGCGCGATTTCGGTGGGCCGCGCCTTGCGCAGCCACTGGGCGACCCACATGCGGGTCATGGTCACCGCGGTGAACACCGAGGTCGCGATACCGATGAGGAGTACAATGGCAAAGCCGCGCACAGGACCGGTGCCGAACGCCGCCATCGAAACCGCCGCGATCACGTTGGTGATGTTGGCATCGAAGATCGCGCGGCTGGCTTCCTTGTAGCCCATCTCGACCGCCTGGAACACGCGTCGGCCGCGGTGCCGCTCTTCGCGGATGCGTTCGTTGATCAGGACGTTGGCGTCCACCGCCGCGCCGATCGTCAGCACGAAACCAGCGATGCCCGGCAAGGTCAGCGTGGTGCCGATGAGGGCCATGATGCCAAGGATCATCAGCACGTTGAACACCAGCGCGATGCAGGCATACATCCCGAAGCGGCCATAGACCGCAAGGATGAACGCCACGAGCGCCAGCGTGCCGACCGCCATCGCGATCATGCCCTTGCGGATCGAATCCGCGCCAAGGTCCGGCCCAACGGTGCGCTCCTCGACAACCTTGAGGTCCACCGGCAGCGCGCCCGAGCGCAGCGAAATCGCAAGGTTGCTAGCCGCCTGCGTGGTGAAGTTGCCGGAAATCACCGCGCTGCCGCCCAGGATCGGCTCGTTGATATTCGGCGCAGACAGAACCTTGCCATCAAGGATGATCGCGAAGGGCTTGTTGACGTTCTGCGTCGTCAGCTTGGCAAAGCGCGCACCGCCTTCGGTATTGAAGGTGATCGCCACCTGCGGTTCGTTGGTCTGCTGGTTGTTGGTGACCTGCGCGTTGGTAAGCTGATCGCCGCGAATACCGCCGAGCCGCTTGACCGCGATCGAGCCGACCGGCGCGCCGTCCTTGCCCGCCGCGTAAGGCACGATCTCGCTGCCGGGAGGCGCCACGCCGCGCTGGATATCGCTCTGCAGAGCAGTCGTATCGACCAGCTTGAACTCGAGCTTGGCGGTCTGGCCCAGCAGGTTCTTGAGCGCCTGCGGGTCCTGCAGGCCGGGCACCTGCACCACGATGCGGTTGGGGCCCGAACGAATGATCGTCGGCTCGCGCGTGCCGAGCGCGTCGATGCGCTTGCGCACCACTTCCACGGCAGTTTCCATCGCCTGCGCGACGGCCAGATCAATGCCTTCAGGCGTCGGCGTCAGCACGAAGCGGTTGCCGTCGATCACATTGATCGTCCAGTCACGCGCTCCGGTCAGCCCTGCGCCATTGGTCAGCGGCAGGATCGCCTCGCGCACCGCGTCGACCTTGCTCGGGTCCTCGACGAGGAACGTCAGCGCGCCATCGCGGTTGGAAATGTCGCTGATGCGGATATCCGGATTGGCCTGCTTGAGCTTGTTGCGCACCGACTCGTCCATGCCCTCGATGCGCTGCTGGCGCACCTGGCTGGGATCGGCTTCGAGCAGGATGTGGCTGCCGCCCGCAAGGTCGAGCCCGAGATTGACCTTGGGCGCATAGATGCCGGCGGGGAGCGCGAGGCCCATCGTCGCTGTGATCGAGGGGATGGCGGCGGCGGCTGCCACCAGCGTGATCACCCAGAGCCAGATCACCTTCAAGCGCGAGAATTCAAGCATCGAAAGAAGTCTTCCTGAAGGGGGCCACACGCGTTCCGCTAGATGGGAACGCGGGCCGCAGCATCAATCGTTCGCGGGAGCGGTCCCGACGGGCGGGAGCACATCGCCGAGCGTCGCCCGCACCGCGCGCACGCGGACATTGGGGCCGAGCTCGAGATCGACGGTCTGGTCCTCGACCTTGATCACCTTGGCGATGAGGCCGCCTGCGGTCACCACCTGATCGCCCTTCTTGAGCGCCGCGATCTTCTCCTGCTGCTGCTTCTGACGGCGCATCTGCGGGCGCAGGATCAGGAAGTAGAAGATGCCCGCCATCGCGATCAGCGGGAGGAACTGCAGGTAGGCCGGCGGTTCGGCCTGAGCGGCGGCCGGGGCAGCAGCGGCAAGGAGGGAAAGCAGGGCAGGACCAGTCATGGCGGACACGGAAACTTTCGCTAAGGGCAGGTCTGGCGCAGGCGGCCAGCAATCGCAGGCGCGCTAGCAGTTTGGCATGGGTTAGGCAACTTTGCGCGGGCCATCTGCAATCAGCGATCAAGAAGCCTTGCGCTCCCGCCAAGCCCTGCCTATAGGCGCGCCTTCCGGTCGGGACGTAGCGCAGCCTGGTAGCGCATCACACTGGGGGTGTGGGGGTCGGAGGTTCGAATCCTCTCGTCCCGACCAATCATTTCAAGCGTCGCTCTTGCCCCCAAATGCAGCGCTTGGCCTCCCGGAACCTCCTGTTTTTTGTTGCGCTCCGCCGCAAGCGGCTACGCTGGTGGTTCGAATCCTCTCGTCCCGACCAATTTATCCCTCCCCTGAAAACAAGCCCGCAAACTGCTTGCGCAGCTCGGCTTTGAGCACCTTCCCCATCGCATTGCGCGGGAATTCGGGCACGATCCGGATCGCCTTGGGCTGCTTGAACCGCGCCAGCTTCTCCCGCGCCACGGCCTCAATGACCGCCGGATCGAGATCATCCCGCGCCGCCGTCACCACGGCGACAACGCCCTCCCCGAAATCGGGATGCGGCACGCCGATGATCGCGACGTCCGCTACGCCGTCCACTTCGGCGAGCACCATTTCCAGCTCGGCGGGATAGATGTTGAACCCGCCCGAGATAATGAGGTCCTTCGAGCGCCCCGCGATGGTCACCCGCCCGGTCTCGTCCTTGAAGCCGGTGTCCCCGGTCACGAAGAACCCATCCGGCCCGATCGCTTCCGCCGTCGCCTCGGGCCGCCGCCAGTATCCGGCGCAAAGGTTCGGTCCGCGAATCTCGATTTCACCAACCTCACCTGCGAGCAGTTCGGTTCGCGGCTCACCGCCAACAACGCGCAGTTCAACTCCCGGCAGCGGATAACCGACCGTACCCGGAATCCGTCCCTCCGGCGCATAGGGGTTGGAGGTGATCATAGCCGCCTCGGTCATCCCGTAGCGTTCGAGAATGCGGTGCCCCGTGCACGCCTCGATCTCGGCGAAGACGGAGGGTAGCAGCGGCGCCGAACCGCAGATCATCAAACGGATGTTCCGCACCGCCTCCCGCCCGAAGTCCGCCCGCTCCAGCAGCCGTGTGTAGAAAGTTGGCACGCCCATGAACACGCTGACGGTGGGCAGCAGTGTGACCACCTTGGCCGCATCGAACTTGCCCAGCAGATGCACCGTCGCAGCGCTGTAGAGCCCCAGATGCAGCGCCACGAACAGCCCATGCGCATGGAACAGCGGCAGGCTATGCAGGATGCTGTCGGCATCGCAAAACTGCCAGGTCTCGAACAGCGCCGCGACGTTTGAGGACAGGTTCCGGTGCATCAGCATCGCACCCTTGGGCCGCCCGGTCGTTCCTGATGTGAACAGGATCGCGGCCAGATCGGTTTCCGCCATGACCTCCACGCGCAGATCAGGCTCCAGCCCCGCCGCCAGCGCCGGAAGCGTCCCCGAACCATCCGGCTCCAGCGTCATCCGCATCGGCGTGTCACTGTCCGGCACCGCCGTCGCACTGCCGTGGACCAGCAGCACCGGCTCGGCATCCTCGATCAGCATGGCAAGCTCGCTGGCGGTATAGGCCGGGTTCACCGGCACCGCGATCGCGCCCGAGGCGAGCGCGGCCAGATAGGTCAGCGCAAAGCCAGGCGAGTTCTCCGCCTTGATCATCACCCGGTCGCCGCGCTGCACGCCAAGCTGCGTCAGCGCCGCGCGATATCTGCCAATCGCGGCAGGCAGCTCGCCAAACGTGCAGACCGTCTCCCCCTGCCACAGCCATGCGGGCTTCGCCTCATGCCCCGCATGGCGGCTCAGGAAAACGGCAACGAGATTGGCATTCATGGCGCGGCCCTCTCCGGCTGGTATGCCCTGCCCATAGAGCGCCGCAATGCCTGCCGCCAAGCCGGATCAGCGTTCCCCCAGCACCTTGGCCATCAGCGCTTCCATCCGCGCCACATCGACCGAGAGCACCACATCCGCCAGCCCCTCGTCCAGATGCGGCCGATAGGCATCGTGCCAGGTCAGCATGTCGCCATAGCCCGCGCCGAAATCGGTATTGAAATCATACCACAGCCGCTCGGACTTCGTGACGATCGAAGGATCCAGCCAGACCGCCACCGCAATCTCGTCCCACATCGGAAAGCCCGGCTCCATTCGCCGCAGGAACGCCGCCACCGGTGGGCGCGAGGCCTTCGCCAGCCGCTCCAGCAGCGCAGGCGAAAGCTGCGTCGCGGTCGAAGGATCGGATGGAATGATCGTCACCTTGGGCCAAGGCGCATGCGCGGCCATGCTCGCCGCCTCCGGATCGAAGCGGATATTGAACTCGCGCCGCGGCGTGTTGACGAACTCGCGCGCGAAGTCAGAGGCGGATTTGCCCTCCAGCACCTGCCTTGGCGCCAGACTGCCGCCCATAATGATCAGCTCCTTGACCAGCGAAGCGAACTCCGGATCGAGCCGCTGCGCCAGCGCCAGATTGGTGAGCGGACCCGAAGCAATGATCGTCACCGCATGCGGATGCGCGCGCACCGTGCGGATCAAGAACTGCGCGGCGGGTTCGTCCAGCGCCTTGAGCTTGGGATTGCCCCACGGCAGGTCCACTGGCTCGAACGGACCGTGATAAGGCGGCGTGGACTGCGCAGTAGGCTCGGCCCACTGCTTCATGAAGGCGCCTTTCCAGACCAGCTTGCCGTAGAGCGCTTCCCACCGTTCGGTGCGCGCCTCGCTGTTGAGCAGCGGAAAGGTCGCCCCTTCCGCCACCGGCACTTCGGTGCGCCCGAGCAGTTCGAGTCCGCGCAGCACCATCGCGGTCGCCCGGTTCGCCCAGACATTGCCCGAGACCGTCGTGATCCCCAACACCTCGACGCGGGGATCCTCCAGCAGCATCAGATGCGGGATCGCGAACCCCTCGTCATCGATGATCACCCGCCGCTTCGGCTCCGCCGCCCACGCGGGTACCATCGCCCCTAGCAACAGCGCCAGCGCGAGAAGGACCCGCCCCACGCCTTACTGCGCCTTGCTCGCGTCGGTGCGGTACTTGTCGAACCACGCGAGGATCGCCGAAGCCTTGGCCGCCGATTGCGAAGGCCGTGCGGTGAACCCGCCGTGGCTGGCGCCAGGCACCTTCACCAGCGCGGTCGGCACGCCGCGGATCTGCAGCGCGGCGTAGTACTGCTCGGATTCGCTCACCGGCGTGCGGTAGTCTTCACTCCCCACCACCACCATCGTCGGCGTTTTCACGTTGCCCACGAGCGAAAGCGGCGAGCGACTCCAGTAGGCCATCGGGTCTTCCCACGGCTGCTTGCGGAACCAGTACCGCGAGGTGAAGCCGGTGCCGTCCATCGTCAGCGCCTCGCTGATCCAGTTGATCACCGGCTTCTGCGTCACGGCTGCCTTGAAGCGGTCGGTCTTGCCGACGATCCAGCTCGTCAGCACGCCGCCGCCCGAACCGCCCGTCACGAACAGGTTGTCAGGATCGGCCACGCCCTTGGCAATCGCCGCATCCACCGCGCTCATCAGGTCGCCGTAGTCGTCGCTCGGATAGTTCTTGTCGATCGTGTTGGCGAATTCGTTACCATACGAAGTCGACCCGCGCGGATTGGTGAACAGCACCGCATAGCCATGCGCGGCATAAAGCTGATCGTCCGAGGAGAACACCGGCCCATAGGCGCTGTGCGGCCCGCCGTGGATCTCGAGGATCAGCGGCACCCGCTTGCCCGGCTGGTAGGACGGCGGGAGAACCAGCCACGCCCCGATCTTGCGGCCATCGCTCGCGGTTACATCCAGCGGCTCGACCCGGCCCATTGTCTTGCCCGCCATCAGCGTTGCGTTCAGCTGCGTTACCTGCCGCTTCCCGACAAACAGGTCCGCCGGGCGCGCACCGCCGCTCGCATCGCCGGTCCAGGCTATCACACCGCCCTTGGAAACGCTGAACTCGCCGCCGGTGTAAGGCCGGTCAAGTCCGCCGCCGGCCAGCCCCTCGGCCAGTACCGTCAGCTTGCCCGCAAGGTCCACGCGCGCCACCCTGCGCGCAGCCTTGTCGTCATAGGAGACGAAGAGCAAGCGCCCGTCCGCCGCCCATTGCACGTCCTCGATGCTGCGATCGAGCGCAGCCGTCAGCGCGCGCGGGTTCGAACCATCACGGTCCATCACATAGAGCACGTCTTCCTGATAGCTCCGTCGCGTATCGTCGTAGCCCAGATAGGCGATCTTGCTGCCATCGGGCGAGAGCACCGGGTTGTGATCCGGCCCATAGCGCTTGGTCAGTTGGCTGAGCGTCCCGTTCACCACATCGACCGCAAACACCTCGCTGTCATTCGGCTCGCGCTCCCAGTCCGCGCGGCGATTGGAGGAGAGCACCAGCGTGCGCCCGTCCAGCGAGAACGAAAGCGGCCCGGAAACGTCGAACTTGCCGAAGGTCAGCTGGCGCGGGGCACCGCCATCCGCCGCCACGATGAAGGCCTGATCGAACCCGGGCTTCAGATAACCGCCGCCGTCCGCGCGATAGGTCACGCGGTCGATCACCTCGAGCGGCTCGGCCCATTTCGCACCCTCGGGCTTCGCCGGTGCGCTGCCGAACTTCGTCGCCTCACCCGGCACGAGCATCACGTAGGCGATCTGCTTGCCATCGGGCGACCATGCCAGGCTGGAGGGCGAATCCGGCAGCCCCGTAATCCGCGCGGTGGCGCCGCTCTCCATCCAGCGTACATAGAGCTGCGGCGAGCCGCCTTCCTCGGCACCGACATAGGCCAGCCGCTTGCCATCGGGCGACCAGACCGGTGAGAACTGCGAGCCCGACCCCGCCAGTGGCACCTGCTCGCCGGTCTTCACATCGACCAGCCAGATCGCCGAGCGCATCTTGTCGGCCATGACATCGCCCGACTTGCGGACATAAGCCACGCGCGACCCATCTGGGCTGATCTGCGGGCTGGAGGCCATTTCCAGCCCGAACAGGTCCGAACCGGTGAACAGCCGCGAAGGCTGCTCGGTTGTTGCAGCTGGTGCGTTCTGGGCCACGGCGGGCAGCGAAGTCGATAGCAGCAGGAGGGCAAGCGTCTGGCGAAGCATGGATAATTCCCGGATGGTGGAGCTATGCGCCACCCTTGGCCCGCCGGGCCGCACCGGCGCAAGAGGTGTTTTACTCGCCTGCAACAGCTTCAATCGCAGCAAGATGCCGCGCGACTGCTTCAGGCGGCAGGAACGAGCCGGTGAAGCTGTTCCGCGCCACTCGAGCCAGATCCCCGTGCGAAAGCCCCCGCGCCTCGGCCACCGCCTTGTAATTGTCGAGCACATAACCGCCGAAATAGGCCGGATCGTCCGAATTGACCGTGGCCTTCAGCCCCGCTGCCAGCATCCGGTCGAGCGGATGCGCCGCCAGATCGTCCACCACGCACAGCTTGAGATTGGAGAGCGGACAGACCGTCAACGTCATCCCCTCGCGCGCCAGCCGCTCGACCAGCGCGGCATCCTCAAGCGCCCGGTTGCCATGATCGATCCGGTCGACCCCCAGCACATCGAGCGCCTCGTGGACATAGTCGGGAGGCCCCTCCTCCCCCGCATGCGCGGTGAGCTTGAGGCCCTTGGCCCGCGCCGCCGCAAACACCCGCGCGAACTTGCTCGGCGGATGGCCGAGCTCGCTGGAATCGAGCCCCACCGCCGTGATCCGGTCGAGCCATGGTTCGGCCATCGCCAGCGTCTCGAACGCCGCGTCCTCGCTCAGGTGCCGCAGGAAGCTCATGATCAGCCGCGATGTGATCCCCAACCGCGCCTCCGCATCGGCCATCGCCGCGAGCAGACCCTCGATTACTGTACCGAACGCGATGCCCCGGTCGGTGTGCGTCTGCGGATCGAACATGATCTCGGCATGGACAACCCCGTCCGCTGCCACCCGCTCGAAATAGGCCATCGCCAGATCGCGGAAATCCGCCTCGGTCTGAAGGACACCGGCGCCTGCGTAGTAGATGTCGAGAAAGTCTTGCAGGTTCGAAAAGGCATAGGCTGCCCGCACGTCCTCGACGCTGGCGAAGGGAATGCGCACTCCGTTGCGCTCCGCCAGCGCGAACATCAGCTCCGGCTCGAGGCTCCCCTCGATATGGAGGTGGAGCTCCGCCTTGGGCAGCTTCCGGATGAAGTCTTCAAGCGTGTCCATGGCCCGCATCCCTGTCCCAAACGCAGCGACCCAGAACATAAGTCTGTTGCACCGCCCGGTCATCGCCCAGTACCTGCAGTGCAAACAACCGCTCCGCCAGTGAAGCCCCGGCCGTCCGCCGCGCCATCAGCGGCGTCGCGGCATCGTCGAGTACCACGAAATCGGCTTCCTGACCCTCCGCCAGCATGCCCACTTCGCCATCGATATGCAGCAGCCGCGCCGACCCGCCTGTCGCCAGCCAGAGCGCGCGGAATGGATCGAGCACATAGCCGTGCGGCAATCCGGCCTGATACGCCAGACCACCATTATGCAGCAGCGAAAGCGATGTTCCCGCGCCGATATCGCTGCCCAGACCCAGCCGCACCCCATGCCGCTCGGCCTGCCCGAAATCGAACATACCGGAGCCGAGGAAGAAGTTGGAACTCGGGCATACCGCGATCCCCGCGCCCGTCTCCGCCAGCCTAGCGCAAGACCGGTCCGGCAGATGCACGCCATGCGCGAACACGGAGCGATCCGTGACCAGCCCGAAGCGGTCATAGGCATCGAGATAATCGACCGCCTCGGCAAACCGCGCCGCCACGGCTGCGATCTCCGCCTTGTTTTCGGCCAGATGGGTATGCAGCAACACACCCGGATGCGCTGCCAGCAATTCCCCTGCGACAGCCAACTGCTCGTCGCTTGAAGTCAGCGCATAACGCGGCGTCACCGCATAGCCCAAGCGCCCGCGCCCATGCCACTTGGCGATCAGCGCCGCACTCTCGGTCCTCGCTTCCCGAACGCTATCGCGCAGACCATCCGGCCCAAGGTCCATCAGCACCTTGCCGCAGATCATGCGCAAATCGCGCGCCTCCGCCGCCGCAAAGAACGCCTCGACCGAAGCGGCGTGCACGGTGCCGAACACCAGCGCGCTCGTTGTGCCTTGCCGCAGCAGCTCATCGAGGAATTCCTCTGCCACAGCTGCCGCGTGGACCGGGTGGGCAAAGGCCTTTTCCGCCGGAAAGATATGCCGCTCCAGCCAGTCGAGCAGCTGTTCCCCATGGCTCGCGATCCGGCCAAGCTGCGGATAATGCACATGCGCATCGATCATGCCGGGGACGATCAGGCCCTCCAGCCGCTCCACTGCAAGCCCGGGAAAGCGCGGCGCCATATTCGAGTACGCTCCTCGCGCCACGATCCGCCCGCCGTCAATCACCAGCAGCCCATCGGCCTCATGGCGCACAGCGTCCGGTCCTTCCGCCGGATCATGCGACAGGCTCAGGATTTCCCCGCGAAAGCCCTTCATGCAGCGGCTGCCCGAACTGCCTGAACCTGCGGCAACTGCAGCAGCTGCGCCAGCAGCGCGACCGCGATCACATCCGGCTCCTTGCCCGTCACCCCCGGCAGCCCGATCGGACACGTCAGCCGCCCGCGCGCTTCCGCCGAAACCCCGTCCCGCTCCAGCCGCGCCAGAAACCGCGCCCGCTTGGTCATCGAACCGATCAAGCCGGTGAACGCCAGTGGTGCGCGCGAAAGCGCCGCCAACGTGAGCCGATAATCGAGTGCATGGTCATGGGTCAGGATCACCACCGCCGCATCGTCCGGCGCCTCTGCGACGCAGCCTGCAATCGCCTCGTCAGCCACCACCGTCACGCCTGCAATGTTGGCGAGTTCATCCCGCACATCGAACCACGCCAGCCGGATCGGCAGCCCCTCGACATGCCGCGCAATCGCCTGCCCGACATGCCCCGCGCCAAGCAGGTACACTGGCCGCCGATACCCCCCGATCACTTCGGCGATCCGCGCGCCCACGCCAGGCTTGTCACCACGCGCTGAAACCGGAATCGGCGGGCAATCATCGACCTGCCGGGCAATCCCCTGCTCGCCCAGCATGCTCACCAGCACCCGGCCTTCCGCCGCCTCGGCCAGCCAGCTAAGCGCCGCCCGGTCCACATGCTCCACCAGCAGCCGCACCCGGCCGCCGCAGCACTGGCCCAACAGCGGCCCCAGCGGATAGTCCTGCACCCGCCACGTGCCCGGCGCATGGTCCAGCACCGCCCGCGCCTGCTCCACCGCGCGAAACTCCAGCGCGCCGCCGCCGATGGTGCCAAAGAGCGCGTCCGGCGTCACCAGCATCCGCGTCCCGGCCCCGCGCGGTGCGGAACCTTCGGTCGCCAGCACGCTGACCATCGCGACAGGCCCAATCCCCGCCAGACGCGCAAGATCGCTCAGCCACATGGTCACGCGCGCAAACTCGCAAGCGCGCGCAGCACCGCCTCGGGCGTTGCCGGCGCATCCAGCTTCGGGAGTTCGCGCACCTCCGGAGCCGTCGCCGCAATCGCCGCCGAGATCGCACAGAAAACCGAGTTCGCCAGCATCAGCGGCGGTTCGCCCACCGCCTTCGAGCGGTGGATCGTCGGCTTGACGTTCTCGCCGTCCCACAAGTCGATCCGCATCCGCTTGGGCCGGTCAGACGCGGTCGGCACCTTGTAGGTCGCGGGCGAATGGTTGAGCAGGCGGCCCTTGGCGTCCCACTCCACCACTTCGGTCGTCAGCCAGCCCTGCCCCTGCACGAAGCCACCCTCGATCTGCCCCCGATCGATGGCCGGATTGAGCGAGCGCCCGACGTCGTGGAGAATATCGACAGCCAGCACCTTGTGCTCACCCGTCAGCCTGTCGACGACGACCTCCGAAACCGCCGCACCATAAGCGAAGTAGTAGAAAGGGCGCCCCCGGTGTGCGGCGCGATCGTATTCGATCTCCGGCGTCGCATAGAACCCGGTCGACGAGAGCGAAATCCGGCCCAGCCACGCCTTGCGCGCCGCTTCGGCAAACGAAAGCCGCGTCTCACCCGCGATCACGCCCTCAGCAGTGAACCGCACCTCGTCCTCCGCGCAGCCGAACGCCCCGGCGAGAAAATCCGCCATCCGCTCCCGGATCGCCATGGCCGCGCGCCATGCCGCCATGCCATTGAGGTCCGCGCCCGAACTGGCCGCCGTCGCAGACGTATTGGGCACCTTGTCGGTCCGCGTCGCGGTGATCCGCACCGTATCGACACCCACGCCGAACACATCGGCTACGATTTGCGCGATCTTGATGTGCAGCCCCTGCCCCATCTCGGTCCCGCCATGGTTCGCCTGGATCGAGCCATCGGCATAGACATGGACCAGTGACCCGGCCTGATTGAGGTGCGTGGTAGTAAAGCTGATCCCGAACTTCACCGGCGTCAGCGCGATACCCTTCTTGAGTAGCGGCGAGCCCGCATTGAACGCGGCAATCGCCTCGCGCCGAGCATCGTAGCGCGAGGTTTCCCGAAGCCGCGCTATCATTTGCGGGGCAATGTTGTCCTCGATTGTCATGCCATAAGGCGTCATATCGCGCCCCGGCCCGTAGAGGTTGCGCTGCCGGACATCGAGCGGATCGAGCCCCAGCCGCGCCGCGACATGGTCGCATACACGTTCGATCGCCAACATCCCCTGCGGCCCCCCGAAACCACGGAACGCCGTCGCCGATACCGTGTTCGTCTTCAGCCGCTCCGAAAGGATTTCGACATCCGGCAGGAAATAGCAGTTGTCGGCATGGAACATCGTCCGGTCGTTGATGCCTGGGGACAAGTCCATCGTCGCCCCGCAGCGCCCGCCGAAGCGCAGTTTCACCGCCGAGAGCTGCCCCTCGCCATTGTGCCCGACCTCGTAATCGACCTCGAAGTCATGCCGCTTGCCGGTCACGATCATGTCGTCGTCGCGGTCGCAGCGGAACTTTGCGGGCCGCCCGGTATGGTGCACCACCAGCGCCGCCGCCGCCGCAAACAGCGCCGCCTGGCTTTCTTTGCCACCAAATGCCCCGCCCATGCGCCGCACTTCGACGGTGACGTCAGCGCTGCTCTTGCCCAGCAGATGCGCTACCAGATGCTGCACTTCGCTCGGGTGCTGGCTGGAAGAGACGACATGGATCTGCCCGTCCTCCCCCGGCCGCGCATGCGCGACCTGCCCCTCCAGATAGAAGTGATCCTGCGCGCCGATCTTCAGCGAACCTGCCAGCCGGTGCTCTGCCCCCGCGAGCGCAGCGTCTGCATCACCGCGCGCCATGCACTGGTCCGCCTCGATCCGCGAACCCGCCGCGCGGGCCTGCTCGACGGTAATCGCGGCCTCGAGCGGTTCGTAGGTTACCTTGCCCAGCCGCGCCGCCTTGCGCGCCGCCATCCGCGTCTCCGCCGCCACCAGAAACACCGGCTGGCCATGGCTCACCACTTCGCCGTCGGCCAGCACACGATCGTCATGCGCAATTGGCCCGACGTTGTTCTCGCCCGGAATATCCGCCGCCGTGTAGACCGCAACGACGCCCGGATAGGCCCGCACCGCCTCCAGATCGATGCTGACAATCAGCGCCCGCGCTTCGCTCGAAAGCCCGAACGCGAGATGCAGCGTCCCCGGCAGCTCAGGCTCGTCGTCGACATAGCGCGCGAGCCCAGCGACGTGCAGGTGCGCGCTGTCATGCGCCAGTGCCGGCATGGCCGCTTCGGGCCAGAGCGGGTTCCCTTCGGCCATCAGCAGGCCTCCACGTCGAGCACCGACGTCGCTACGCCCCGCTCGCGGTGCCACAGCCGCCAAAGCAGTGCCGAAGCGACCTCGATCCGATAGGCGGCGCTACCGCGCACATCGGTGAGCGGGCTGAAATCGGCCTTCAGCGCCTCGACCGCCGTTCCAATAGTCGCCTCGCTAAACGGCTGGCCGACCAGCGCCGCCTCGCATCCCGCAGCGCGCCGAGGCGTTGCCGCCATGCCGCCGAACGCCACTCGCGCCGACTGGATGACACCCGCCTCGAGTGTCAGCGCAAATGCGCCCAGCACCGCAGAGATATCGCTGTCAAACCGCCGCGAAAGCTTGGAGACACAGACCACCGTGCCCGACGCCGGACGCGGCACGAACACGCTTTCGACAAATTCGCCCGGCTTGCGGTCCTGCTTACCGTAGTCGAGGAAATAGGCCTCCAGCGGCATTGTCCGCCGCCCCGCGGACGACCGCAGCGTCAGTTCCGCCCCCAAGGCGATGAGCGCCGGCGGACCGTCGCCGATGGGGGAGCCATTGGCGATATTGCCGCAGACCGTGGCCGAAGAGCGCACTTGCAGCCCCCCGATCCGCCGCACCAGTTCGCCCAGATCCGGATGAAGCCCAGCCAGAACCCCATGCGCCTCGGCATAGCGTACGCCCGCACCGAGCTGCACGCCTTCCGGCGTTTCCTCGATGGCCTTCAGGTCCGCGACATCGCCGATGAAGACGACAGTCTGCAAATCCCGCAGCCCCTTGGTCACCCACAAGCCGACGTCGGTCGCCCCTGCCACGATCCGCGCATCGGGATGCGCCGCCAGCACTTCGACAAGTTCGTCCGAAGTGCGCGGCACAAACCACTGCCGCCCCTCGAAAATACTGCTCGCCATCGCGTCACCGGCCAGCCTCGACAGCCCGGCCAGCACTGCCGCATCGTCCTGCGTGAGCGACGACACCGCCTCTCCTGCTTCAAGGATCGGCCCATAACCGGTGCAGCGGCACAAGTTGCCTGCAATGGCATCCGCCACCGGCAGTTCGCTCCCCAGCGCCCCGATCGCACGCCCATGCAGCGACATCACGAACCCCGGCGTGCAGAACCCGCACTGGGAACTTCCGTTCGCCGCCATGCACGCCTGAAGCGGGTTAAGCTTGCCGCCAACAGTCAGGCTCTCGACCGTCATCACCGCCTTGCCATGCACCATCGGCAGAAACAGAATGCAGGCATTCACCGCCCGCCATTGCACGCGTTCGCCCATGGCCTCGCCCACAAGCACCGTGCAGGCCCCGCAATCACCCTCTGCGCAGCCTTCCTTGGTGCCCGTCCGCCGCAGCGGCCCGCGCAGCAGGTCGAGCAGCGTGCCCGTCGGATCGGGCGCCGCCAATTCGACCACCTCGCCATCGAGCAGGAAGCGCACCGCCACGGTTCAGCTCCCCCGGTAGGTCGAATAGGCAAAGGGCGAGAGGAGCAGCGGCACGTGGTAGTGCCCCTCTTCCGAGACGCCGAACGCGATGCGCACGTCACCGAGGAACGGCGGATCGGGCAGCGCGACCCCCTTACCCGCAAAGTATTCCGCCACCGCAAAGGTCAGTGCGTAGCGCCCCGGCGCGAGGTCCGGCAGGCCCGGACAGCGCCCATCTGCATTGGTTTCGCCCGCGAACAGCGCCTCGCCATCCGCGTCTTCCAGCCACAGTTGCATGCCCGCGGCAGGCTTGCCGTGCATCGTATCGAGCACATGCGTCGAAAGCGTCGTCATCAGGGTGCTCCTGCTTCGATCCAGCGGCCCAGCGCCTCACGCTCGGCCTTGGTCATTCCGGTCGTGTTGCCCAGCGGCATGATCTCGGCATTGACCGCCACCTTCTTCACCCGCGCCACGAACTGGCGGGCGTGTTCATGGCTATCGAGCATCACGCCCAGCGGCGGCGCGGTCACGAGATCGCTGGTCGGTTTCTCGGCATGACAAGATACGCAATGCTTCTGGAAGATCGGCTCGACACTGGCCCAGTCCGTCGAGCCGCTTTCGGCGCGCTTGGCTCCGGCCTTCTCGGCGGAAACATAGGTGACGCTTGCCAGCGCCAACACCGCCGCGACGAGGATCGCCCGCCCCAGCGGACGCCCCTTGTGCCGCAAGTTGAACACGTGCCGCACCGCCACGCCCGTCGCGCCCAGCAGTGCCAGCACCAGCCACGGCCGGTCCGCGCCAAAGGTCATCGCGTAGTGGTGGCTGATCATGATGAACAGCACCGGCAAGGTCATGTAATTGTTGTGCAAGGAACGCGCCTTGGCCGCCTTGCCGAGCGCCGGATCGGGCACTTCGCCCTTGATCAGCGCCGCCACCACCTTGCGCTGGTTGGGGATGATCACGAAGAACACGTTGCCGACCATCGCCGTCCCGATGATCGCGCCGACGTGCAGATAGGCCCCGCGCGCGCTGAACACCTGACACAGCCCCCAGGCCGCCGCAACAAGCAAGGCAAACCACACCGCGCCAAGCGCCCGGTCATCGCGCCCCAGCGGAGAGCGGCACAAGCCATCATAGACCAGCCACCCCGCGACCAGCGCCGCCGCCCCGATCCCGGAGGCCTGCAGCGGCGTAAGTGCCGCCTTGGCCGGATCGATCAGGAAACTCGCGGCGCCAACCCAGTAAACCAGCACCAGCAGCGAAAAGCCGGTGATCCACGTGGTATAGGCCTCCCACATGAACCAGTGCAGGTCTTCCGGCATCTCGCGCGGCGCGACCTGATACTTCTGCTTGTGATAAAATCCGCCGCCGTGGACCGACCACACCTCGCCGGAAGCCTCACCGGCCTTGGGCGTCACCAGATGGTTGTCGAGCCAGACAAAGTAGAACGATGAGCCGATCCACGCGATGCCCGCCGTCAGGTGGAACCAGCGGATCGCCAGATTCAGCCATTCCGCGAGATCGATGTTCAGGGCTATATTCATCGCGCATCCTCCAAGCGGAGCCGCACGATTTCGCTGATCTGCGCAATCGCCGTCGCGATTTCCGTCTCACGATCATGCGCCAGCCGCACTCCCATCGCCGCAAGAATCCCCGCCTTGTCGGTCAGCCGCACGCAGATGATGAAGGGAAACCCGAACCGTTCCCGATAAGCTGCATTCAGCGCATGGAACTGCGCAAACTCCGCCTCGGTCAGCCGGTCCAGCCCCGCACTCGCCTGCTCTGCCGCTGAGGCCTCGGTCAGCGTCTTGTCGATGGCAGCCTTCCCCGCCAGCTCCGGGTGCGCACGGATCAGGGCGAGCTGTTCCTCAGGCGTTGCCGCATATACAACCGCCATAAGATCCGCATGCCGGTCTCCGCTCGAAGGCAGCGCATCCGCACGCGCCTCGATCCAGGGGCTATGCTCGAACAGCGCCGTCACGAGATTGCTCCCTCAAGGCTGACATGGGCAGAGACGACCTTCCAACCGTCGGAAAACTTCACCCAGCTCTGGCTCTGCCGTCCGCGCCGTTCAGAGCCCTCACGGAAAAACTCCGCATCCGCTGTGGCAAAAGCATCGCCGTAAACGGTGATCGCCACATGCCCCAGCCGCCGCTGCGGTGATCCGCCGCGCCCCTTGCGGAACTCGCGGATGGCCTCGATCCCCCACAGCACTTCGCCCACGCCAAAGCGGTTGGTCGTCGGTGAATCGTGAAAGAGCGCGTCCATCGCGAGCAGATCGTCGGCCATCAGCGCGCGCTCGTACTCGTGGAACGCCGCGGTCACTTCGGCGAGCAGGACCGGATCGTTCACCGTCATGCCGGATGCTCCGCCAGCCAATGCCGCGCGATATCGATCCGACGCGCAATCCACGCGTCGCCGCTCGCCATGACATGATCGACAAACCGTGCCACCGCCCGCGCCCGCCCCGGACGACCCGCAATCCGCCCGTGCAGGCCAATCGACATCATCCGGCCACCTTCCTCGCGCAATTGCTCAAAGGTATCGTGCAAGTACCTGAAAAACTGCTCGCCTTCGGTGAACCCATTGAGCGCCACGATCTTCATGTCGTTGGCATCGAGCGAATAAGGCATGATCAGCTGCGGCTTGCCATGCCGCCGGTCCCAGTAGGGCACATCATCGGCATAGCTGTCCGCATCGTAGAGAAAGCCGCCCTCCTCCACCACCAGCCGAGCAGTGTTCGGCGATGTCCGCCCCTGATACCAGCCCAGCGGCCGCTCCCCGGTCAACTCGGTATGCAGCGCAATCGCCTTGGCAATGTGCTCGCGCTCCACGTCTTCCGGCACATACTGGTAGTCGATCCAGCGATAGCCGTGGCTCGCTACCTCCCAATCCGCCTTCAGCATCGCCTCGACCGCCGCCGGATTGGCCGCCATCGCCGCTGCCACGCCGAACACCGTCACCGGCACGGCGCGCTCGCTGAACAGCCGGTGCAGCCGCCAGAACCCGGCGCGGCTGCCGTATTCATAGAGGCTTTCCATCGCCATGGCTCGCGCCGGATGGCTCGCGGCGCCGACCATTTCGGAAAGGAACGATTCCGAACCCTTGTCGCCATTGAGGACAGAGTTTTCCGCGCCTTCCTCGTAATTGATCACGAACTGCACGGCGACCTTGGCCCCGCCCGGCCAGCGCGCGTCCGGCGGTGTCGCCCCATAGCCGACGAGGTCCCGCTCGGAGGTCATGCCGCCTCCCACGCCGCTAGCGCCGCCGGCACCGCCGCGCCCAGCGGAACCGCATGTCCGGCTGCTGTCAGGCACGCTTCCAGCGCCGCCAGCGTCAGCAGCACCTTGTGCTTCATCGCGTTGTAGCCCATCGCGCCCAGCCGCCAGATCTTGCCTTGCAGCGGGCCGAACGCGGTGCCGATCTCGATCTCGAAATGCGCGCGCATCGCGGTGCGGATCGCCTCGCCATCCACGCCCGCCGGGATGTAAACGCCCGTCACATTGGTCATCCGGTGCGCGTCATCGCCATAGACGGTGAGGCCCATCGCGCGCACCCCCGCCGTCATCGCCGCGCCCGCCTTGCGGTGCCGGGCGAAGCGCGCTTCAAGCCCCTCGCCCAGCGCCACCCGCGCGCATTCGCGCGCGGCATAGAGCATCGAGGTCGCTTCGGTATGGTGGTTGAGCCGCTTCTCCGACCAGTAGTCCATGATCATCGCCAGATCGAAATAGTTGGACGGAATGCGCGGCCCCACCCCATCGGCGATGTCCGCGCGCCTGATCCCCTGCTCGACATGCCGCCGCGCGAAGATGCGCTCCGCGGCGCGGTCCGAAATCGTGATCGGCGCGCTGCCCGAAGGCCCGCCAAGGCACTTCTGAAGGCCCCCGGTCACCACATCGACGCCCCACCGGTCCGCCGCGATCTCCATGCCGCCCAAAGTCGCGCAGGCATCGACGTAGAGATAGGCCCCCGCCGCCTTGCACAAATCGCCCAGCCCATCGAGCGGCTGCGCCATCGTGGTCGAGGTATCGCCGTGCACTGTGGCGACCACCTTCGGGCCATACCGCTCAATCGTCTCGGCGATCGCCTCCAGCGGGACGACTTCGCCCCACGGTACGCTGACCTGCTCGATCTTCGCGCCCAGCCGCGTGAGGATTTCGGTCAGGAGCAGCCCGAAGCGCCCGAAGTTCACCACCAGCACCGTGTCACCGGGCTCGACAAGGCTCACCAGCGACGCCTCGATGGCCGCGCGCGCGGTACCGTCGATAAGCATCGTCCACTGATTCGCGGTCCCGAACACCGGGCGATAAAGCGCCATGACCTGGTTCATGAACCCGGTCATTTCCGGATCGAACTGGCCGAGCAGGTCCGCTGACATCGCGCGCAGCACGCGCGGGTGGGCGTTGACCGGGCCCGGCCCCATCAGCAGGCGCTGCGGCGGATCGATCTCGCCGAACAAGGTGGGATCAAGCGTCACATTTCGCTCCCAAAAGTCTGATAAAGCCGGACATTACCGCCAGCGCCGCTTCGGCATCCGCTGGCTCGACATGCTCGACCGGATTGTGGCTCACTCCGCCCCTGCAACGCAGGAACAGCATGGCGGTGGGGCAGAGCGCAGCCATGATCATCGCATCGTGCCCCGCGCCGGACACCAGCCGGAACGGACGGTGCCCCGCTTCTGCCGTTGCGGCATCGAGCAGGTCCATCAGCGCCGGATCGCAAGGGCTTGCTGGCAGATCGTGTACCTGCCGCACCGACAGCCCCAGGTCGCGCCGCCCAGCAATCCCACGGAACCTGCGCAGGATATCTTCCGCCGCCCGGTCCCGCACCGCCGCATCGCCCGCGCGCACATCAAGCGTGAACCGGCTGCGCCCCGCGATAACGTTGGCCGCGCCCGAAGGCACCTCGACCACGCCCACCGTGGCGACGAGATCGGCTGGCCCCGCCGTCGCCACCTCTTCAGCAGCGAGCACCATTTCCGCCATGCCTGCCACCGCATCGCGCCTCAGGGCCATCGCCGTGGTTCCCGCATGGCCCGCAGTGCCGCACAGCCCGATCTCGAACCGCAATTGCGCCGCGATCCCGGTCACGGTGCCCAGCGCCAGCCCTTCGGCTTCCAGCACCGGCCCCTGCTCGATATGGGCCTCAAGATAGCCAAGGATCTCGCCCGCCTCGCGTCTCGCCGATGGGTAAGCCGCAAGATCGAGCAGATCGCCCAGCCGCACGCCATCGCGGTCGGCCACGTCCAGCGTCGCGGGATCAAGTGTCCCTGCAACGGCGCGGCTGGTCAGCATGGCGGCAGGAAAGCGGCTCCCCTCCTCGTCGCCAAAGGCGTAGACCTCGATCGCGAACGGCAGGCGCACATCGCTCGCGGCCAACGCCGCAACCGCTTCGATCCCCAGCATGACCCCCAGCGGCCCGTCATAGGCCCCGGCATTTCGCACGCTGTCGATATGGCTGCCGATCACCAATGCCCGAGCGCCAGGCTCACGCCCCTCATAACGCCCGATCAGGTTCGCAGCTGCATCGCGCCAAACGGTCATGCCCGCCTCGGCCATCCACGCCGTAATCTGCTCCTGCGCCGCGTGGTAGGCAGGCGAGAGATACGTGCGCGTCAGCCCCTCGGCACTGTCGCTGAAAGGCTGAACGGCAAGCGCATCGCAGCGCGCAACGGCCCGGGCGCCGCCGCTCACCATGCCGCCACCCCGCCATCGCTGCGCGGATCGGTCGCGCCATCCAGCCGTCCATCCGGATGGCGCACGATCGCCCCGGCATGCCCCATTGTTGCGGTCAGCGGCCCGACCCGCTCCACCGCATGCCCCGCCGCTTCGAGCGCAGCATAAAGCTCGGGCGAAAAGCCATCCTCCAGCTTGAGCGTGGTCGACTGATCGCCCCAGGTTCGCCCCAGCAGCCAGCGCGGCGCGCTGATCGCTTCCTGCAAGTCTGTGCCGAACCGGGCGTACCGGCTGAACAGCGCCGCCTGCGTCTGCGGCTGCCCTTCCCCGCCCATCGTGCCATAGGCCATCACCCGCCCATCATCGAACTTCGCCAGCGCGGGATTGAGCGTGTGGAACGGCTTGCGATAGGGTTTGAGGGCATTCCAGCCGCTCTCTGCCAGCCGGAAGCTGCTGCCCCGGTTCTGCCACGTGATTCCGGTCTTCGGCAGCACCAGCCCCGAGCCGAACTCGAAATAGGTCGACTGGATCGCGCTTGCGACGCGCCCCTCGCCGTCAGCGGCGCCAAACCAGCAGGTATCGCCCCACTGCGGCGGCTGCGGCCACGGCAGCGCACACGCCGGATCGATCTTGGCCGCCAGCGCATCAAGCGCCGCCGCATCATCCAGCAGGCCCTGAAAATCGAACGCTGTGAAATCCGGATCGCCGACATGCCGGTCGCGTAGCAGGAACGCCTGCTTGGTCGCCTCGACCAGCCCATGGACATGGTCGAACCCGTCCGCAGCGTCCGCCCGCAGCCGGTCGAAAAGCGCTAGGATCATAAGCGAGGCAAAGCCCTGCGTCGGCGGTGCAGAGTTCCAGAGCTGCGCATCCTTCAACCGCACCGTCAGCGGTTCGGGCCGCGTCGCGACATGCGCCGCAAGGTCCGCTGCCGAGACCGGGCTACCAAGCGCTACAAGATCCGCCGCAATGTCCGCCGCGAGCGCGCCGGTGTAGAAGCTCTCGAGGCCCTCGTCACAAAGCCGCCGCAAGGTTTCCGCCAGTGCAGGCTGGCGCAGCACATCATCGCGGCGCAGCGGGCGCCCTTCAGGCTCGAAGATCGCTGCGTAGGAACCCGGCTGGACACGCAGTTCCGGGCCCTTCGCCTCGGCGATAGCAGCCTGACCCGCGGTAACTGCAACACCTGCTTCGGCATAGGCAATCGCATCGCGCAGCAGCCGGTCCAGCGGCCGCGAGCCGCCCGCGCCCGCCAGCGCCGCCGCCCAGCCCGAAATCGTCCCTGCGACCGTATTGGCCGCGAGCGGTCCGCGAAACGGCACTGCCTCCAGCCCGGCGTACATCGCAAGCGAGATCGCCCCCGCCGCCCCGCCGCAGCCATGGATGCCATGCACCGCGCCATCCGGCTCATGGATCACCCAGAACCCGTCCCCGCCGATCCCGGTCATATGCGGATAGACGACCGCAAGGCACGCCGCGACCGCCACGGTCGCCTCCACCGCATTGCCGCCATCCTGCAGCACGGACAGCCCCGCCTCCGCCGCCAGCCGATGCGGCGCGGTGACGATGCCCTTGCGGCCCGAGACGGTTGTCAGCCCCATCAGTTCGGCAGCGCTGCGACAAAGGCGCGCACCACATGCGCCGAGTTGGCCGAGGCGAGATGCTCGAAGACATATTCCATGTTCTTGTGCGGATCGCCGCCCGCAAGGTCCGAAAGGCTGCGGAACACGATCGCCGGTACCGCGTTGCTCATCGCCACCTGCATCACCGCGGCGCTTTCCATATCAAGCACCCGCGCCTTCCACGCGCGCTGCAGGTAGATGCGGAACGCGGCGTTGTCGGCATAGATGCCCGCGGTCACGCCCGTACCGCCAACCTGCACCTTGGGCATGCGCGGCAGGCATAGCGCTGAGCCCGCACGCATCTTGTCCGATGGGGGCACGCAACGTTCGAGCGTGATCGTGGGCACCACCTTCTTCGCCAGCGCCAGCAACTCGGCGTCGACCGGTATGCGGTACACCCGCTTCATCGGCGCGCTCGGCGTCGTTATCAGCGTCCCGCGCGGGAAGATGAAGTTCCAGTTTGCGGGCGAATCCGCATCGCCCTTGTCCGGCGGCATCCATCCCGTCTTGGTCTTCCGCGCGAACGAACCTTCAAGATACTGGCCCCAGTTTTCCGGCACCACGACATCGCCGATGGAAAGCGCCGGATCGACCCCGCCCGCGATCCCCGAAAACACGATCCGCTTCACATTGAACCGGTCGAGCACCAGCTGCGTGCTCATCGCCGCGTTCACCACGCTGACGCCGCTTTGCATCAACACGACCGGTTTGCCCTCAAGCGACCCCGTCAGGAAAGTATTGCCGTTGATCGTGTGTTCCTTGGCATCCTTGATCGTCGGCACGAGCGAATGCCATTCGGGATAGAACGCCGTCATCACCACCGTGCGCGGGGTGTCGTCGAGCTTCTGCGCCCAAGCTGGGGGCGCCAGCAGCGCTGCGATAGCGAGGAGAACAAGACGGATCATGCAGCAGCCATCCAGGCAAAGCGCGCCACGAACAGCGCGGCGAGCGTGTAGAGAAACCAGTCCTTCGTCGTGGCCTGCCCCTTGAGCAGCTTGAGCAAGGCATGGGCAGTGATGCCGAAGGCAAGGCCATTGGCGATCGAGAAGGTCAGCGGGATCATCGCGACGGTCAGGAACGCCGGGATCGCCGCCATCGGGTCCTCCCAGTCGACTTCGGTCAGCGGCAGCAGCATAAGCCCGCCGACCACGACGAGCGCCGGCGCCGTCGCTGCCAGCGGCACGAGGCTCGCATAAGGCGCGACGAACATCGTCGCGAGGAACAGCAGCCCGCAGACCACCGCCGTCAGCCCGGTGCGCCCGCCTGCCTGTACGCCCGCCGCGCTTTCGACATAGCTCGTCACGGTCGAGGTGCCTGCCATCGCGCCGACCATCGTCGCGACCGCATCCGTCATCAGGATGCGGTTGAGCCCCGGGATCTTCCCCGCCGCGTCCATCAGCCCGGCGCGCTTGGTCACCGCGACCAATGTGCCAATATTGTCGAACAAATCGACGAAGAGGAACACGAAGAGGATTTCCAGCAGCCCCAGCCCGGCCTTCCCAGAAAGACCGAAAACGCCCGGAATATCGAGCTTGAATGCCGTCGCCGTCAGTGCCGCTAGGCTGTAGGGCTCGGTCGGCGCATGGACCTGGCCCATCACCCAGCCGGCCAGCGTCGTCAGCACGATGCCGATCAGCATCGCGGCGCGCACGTTCCACACCGAAAGCGTACCGATCACGACGAGGCCGAACAGGGCCAGCGCGGGCCCCGGCTGCGTCACGCTGCCCAGAGCCACGAACGTTGCGGGATTGGCCACCACGATCCCCGCATCCTTCAACCCGATAAAGCCGATGAACAGCCCGATGCCGCCCGCCACCGCCGCAAACAGGTGCTGCGGGATCACCGAGACGATCAGCTGCCGCACCCCCGTCAAGGTCAGGATCAGGAAGGCAACGCCCGAAATGAACACGCAGCCGAGCGCCACCGGCCAGGGCACGCCCATCTGCTGCACCACGGTGAAGCTGAAATAGGCGTTGAGCCCCATGCCCGGCGCCAGCGCCAGCGGGGTGTTCGCCACCACGCCCATCAGGATTGAAGCAAAGGCCGCCGCAAAGCACGTCGCCGCCGCCACCGAGGCGACTGGCAATCCGGCCTGCCCGAGGATCGCCGGATTGACCAGCACGATGTAAGCCATCGTCAGGAAGGTGGTGAACCCTGCCAGCACTTCGGTGCGCACATCGGTGCCGCGCTCGCTGAGTTTGAACCGGGCCTCCAGCATTCCCCCAGTGTTTTCGGCCGTGGCCGCTTCGCCCGTCATGTCATTTCCCCCGCATAAGCCCCGGCCGGCATGCTCACGCCGGTCACGCCCCGTTCTTCAAGTTCATGCGCCAGCCGCAGCAGCGCGCCTTCCCCGCCCCGCTTGCCGATCAGTTGCAAGCCCAACGGGAGCGCGCCCGGACGCTTGAGCGGCACCGCCAGCACAGGAAGGCCCGTAAACGTGATTGACTGGGTATGGATGCCCAGATTGGACCGCGCCGGGCTAGGCTCGCCGTCGATCAGGATCATGGGATCCGCGATCAGCGGGGCGGCACAAGGCGCGGACGGTGCGAGCAGTACATCGAAGTCCGATACCAGTGCTTCGATCCGCGCCACATACTCGGTCCGGAACGCCAGGGCGCGCTCGTACAGCGCATCGGGCAGCAATGCTCCCGCGATCAGCCTGTCGCGCACCGCCGGATCATAGCCGAACGGATCGGCCTTGAGCGCCTCGCGGTGCAAATGGCCGCCTTCATACGCGGTGATGACGAAGGCCGCACTGCGCGCCCTCGGGACGTCCGGCAGGACAAGCAGCGGGGCATCGGGAGCAATCGCATCAATCGCGGCAAGCTGCGCCGGATCGGCATTCTCGCGGAAACGCCCCCCGAGCCGAGCGATCTTTGGCGCGACAGCACGGGGCTGAACGGCGCCGCCGCGCAGCACTTCCCACACCAACGCCAGATCGCCAAGGTCAGCCGCAAATGGCCCGATCTCGTCAAAGCTTTCGGCAAACGGGAACGTTCCGGCCACCGGCAGATCGCCGCGTGCTGGCCGCAGGCCATAGAGCCCGCACAGGCTTGCGGGTACGCGCACCGAACCGTTGGTGTCCGACCCCAACGCCAGCGGGACCAGCCCCGCCGCCACGGCTGCCGCTGATCCGCCGGAAGATCCACCAGCCAGACGCGCGGGATCATGCGGATTGCGCGTCGTCCCATAATCCGCGTTCACCGTGGCAAAACCATAGGCAAAGGCGTCCATATTGACCGTCGCACAAAGCACCGCGCCCGCTGCCTGCAACCGTCGCACCGCTTCGGCATCTGCCGCAGCCGCAGGCCCCTTGGCCCGTGCCGCCGAGCCCGCAGTGGTCGGCAAACCTTCAACGTCGAACAAGTCCTTCACCGCATAGGGCACGCCCGCCAGCTGCCCGGCGTCTTCCCCCCGCGCGATCCTGGCGTCGACCGCCCATGCTTCCGCCATCGCCCGCTCGGCCAGTACGCGGGTCACCGCCACATGCCTGTCGGCGCGCAAGGCATCGAGCGTGCGCGCTGCAACCGATGCAGCGCTGATGTCGCCCGAACGCACCGCAGCGGCAATGGCAGTTGCCGTCCTCATGCGCCGCCCTCGCCCAGTGCGATCCGCGCATGCTGCGTCAGCAGGGCAAGGTTGGCCTTTACGCCCGGACGGCATTCTTCCGGCACCGGCAGATCGATCTCCCCAGCCCGCGCCAGCATTGCGGCTTCATCCTGCGGCGGGAGCGGCAGTGCCGCAGCCGCAGCCGCCGCATCCAGTTCCTGCCGCCAGCGCCCTGCCAGCCACGCGCAGACGAACAGCTGCAACTGGTGGAAGATCATCAAGGGCAGGATCACCATGCCCACCTGCGCCGGAGCAAACAGTGCGCCCGCCATCGGCACGCCGGAAACGAGGCTCTTCTTCGAACCGCAGAACAGGAGCACGATGGCATCCTCGCGCTCAAGCCCCGCCGCCCGCGCAGCCACACCGTTCACCGCGATCACGATGGCGAGCATCACGGCAGAGGCCAGCAGCAGCACGCCGAGATCGAACGGCCCGACGCGCTGCCACACCCCGTTCACGACTGCCGCGCTGAACGCCGAATAGACCACGAGCAGCACCGAGGAGCGGTCCACCGGCTGGAGCAGCTTCTTGTGGCCATCGATCCAGGTGCCGATCACCGGCCGCAGCAAGTGCCCCGCCAGGAACGGCAGCAGCAACTGCGTCCCGATCTTCTGCACAGAGGCCCAATCGTCCATCCCGGCGTTCCCGCCCGAATGGATGAACACGGCTACCAGCAGCGGCGTCAGCACGATGCCGAGTAGATTCGAGAGCGAGGCACTGCACACCGCCGCCGCGACATTGCCGCCCGCCATCGCGGTAAAGGCAATCGAGCTCTGCACCGTCGAGGGCAGCAGCGCGAGGAACAGCAGCCCCACCGCCAGCGAGGGATCGATCACCCGCCCCGTCAGCGCCGCCGCCGCCAACCCCAGCGCCGGAAACAGGATGTAGGTGAAGGCCAGCGCCATCAGATGCAGCCGCCAGTGCCCGATCCCCGCAAGGACCGCTTCGCGCGATAGCTTGGCCCCGTGGAGGAAGAACAGCAGCACGATCGCACCGTCCGCCGCAATGTCGAACGCCGTCAGCACACCCCCGCGTGCGGGCAGCACGCTGGCCGCCACGACACAGCCCACCAGCCACAGCAGGAACGGATCGACCTTGGGTATCGTGATGCGCATGGCCATGGGTCCCGCCGCTATGCCGCGCCGCACCCTACCGAGCGAGCGCAATGAACCGGACGGTTTGTTGCAAAAAAGAGAGCGCTCGTCACCACTTGGCTATGCTCCATCCCCGGCGAGTACCGGCTCCTCGTCCGCCGTTTCGTGCGGCAGGATCAGGTTGAGCACGATCGCCATGATCGCCGCCGGCAGCACGCCCGAAGACAGCAGCATCCGCGCTGTCTCCGGCAAGTGCGCCAGCGCGGTCGGCTCAAGCTGCAGGCCCAGCGCCAGTGACAGGCTCACCCCGAACACCAGCATGTTGCGCTGGTTCCACGTGACGCCCGAGAGCATGGAAAGCGCCGCCGAAGCGACCATGCCGAACATCACGATCACCCCGCCGCCCAGCACTTCGATGGGGATCGTGGTGATCACCGCACCGATCTTGGGCACCAGTCCGCAGACGATCAGGAACAGCGCGCCAAGCGTCACCACGTGGCGGCTCATCATCCCCGTGATCGCGATCAGGCCGACGTTCTGGCTGAATGTGGTGTTGGGCATCGCGCCGAAGATCGCGGCCAGCGCCGTCCCCGCACCGTCCGCCGCCACCGCGCCCTTGAGTTCGGCATCGGTGGCAGGGCGCCCCGCCGTCCCCTCGCAGATTGCCTCGACATCACCGATGGACTCGATCGAGGAAACGAACCCCGTGAGCACGAAACCCAGCACCGCCGAAGCTGAGATAGCAAAGCCGAAGTGAAACGGCTGCGGGACCATGACCAGCGGCGCGGCGCCCACCGCAGCAAACGAAATCCGCCCGATCGCCAGTGCGACAAGATAGCCCGCCAACAACCCTAGCAGCACAGATGCCGTCGACCAGATCCCACGCGCGAAGAACTTGAGGCCGAGCGTCGCCAAAACCACCACCCCGGCCAGCAGCCAGCTTGTCCCTGCACCGAACGCGGGTGTACCCACCGCAGGCACACCGCCCGCCGCGTATTGCACCCCGATCCGCATCAGTGAGAGACCGATCATCAGCACGACAAGCCCGGTGATCATCGGCGGCAAGGCAAACCGCACGCGCCCGACGAAGACGCTGAGCGCGCCATGTACCAGCCCGCCGATGAGCGCCGCCGTGGTCAATTCCGCCATCGCGCCGACGCCGCGCCCCGCCACAATCGGGATCATCACCGGGATAAATGCAAAGCTCGTTCCCTGCACCAATGGCAGCCGCGCGCCGATGGGGCCAAAGCCGACCGTCTGCATCAAGGTGGCGATCCCGGCGAAGAGCATAGCCATCTGGATCATGTAGATGAGTTCCGAAGGGTCCGCCGAACCAAACCCGAAGCCCGCCGCCCCTGCGACGATAATCGGCGGGGTGAGGTTCGAAACAAACATCGCCAGCACGTGCTGGATGCCCAGAGGAAGCGCGAGAGCCATGCCGGGAAAGAAGTCCGGGTCACGGGCCTGGGAGCGGCTGACCGAAACAGGCAATGGCACGGCAGGCAGTCTCCTATCCGGTTGCGATCAGCCGATCGAGCGAGCGGCGCGCCGCCGCAAGAATGGACGCACGCGGCGACTGCACGAGGTCGCCCCGGCGCACGACGGCGCGCCCTTCGACGAACAGGTCGCGCACGCCCACAGGCGGCGCAAGCACCAGCCCCGCAACGAGATCCCACGCGCCGGTCGAGGCGATATCGGCCATGTCCCACACCGCCACGTCAGCGCGCAGGCCCGGCTTCAGCTGGCCCAGATCAGGCCGCCCCAGCACCGCCGCACCGCCGCGCGTCGCCAGCCGCAGCGCCTCGCGCGCGGCAAACGCGGTCGCGCCATGGGTCACCCGCTGGAGCAACAGCGCCTGCCGGGCTTCGCCGAGCAGGTTCGCGGTATCGTTCGAAGCCGAACCATCGACTCCCAACCCCACCGGAACACCCGCATCAACCATCGCTCTTACCGGGGCCACGCCCGAACCCAAGCGGCAGTTGGAACCGGGACAATGTGCGACGCCGGTCTTGCTCCGCGCAAACAGATCGATCTCGCCGTGGTCGAGCTGAACGCAGTGCGCATGCCACACATCGGGCCCGGTCCAGCCCAGTTCCTCGGCATATTGCCCCGGCCGGCAGCCGAACCGCTCGAGACTGAAGGCAACGTCATCGGCATCCTCAGCGAGATGCGTGTGCAGCATCACGCCCTTGTCGCGCGCCAGCAGGGCCGCATCGCGCATCAGTTCCCGGCTCACCGAAAACGGCGAACAAGGCGCCACGCCCACGCGCACCATCGCGCCATCTGCGGCATCGTGGAACCGGTCGATCACGCGGATGCAGTCGGCAAGAATCGCATCCTCGCGCTCGACGAGGCTGTCGGGCGGCAGCCCGCCTGCGCTCTCGCCCACGCTCATGCTCCCCCGTGTCGCGTGGAAGCGCACCCCGATCCCGGCGGCGGCATGGATGGTGTCGTCGAGCGTCACGCCATTGGGGAACAGGTAGAGATGGTCGCTGCTCAGCGAGCAGCCGGATAGCGCCAGTTCCGCCAGCCCCAACTGCGTCGCAGCGAACACGTCATCGGGCGTGTAGCGAGCCCAGACCGGATAGAGCCGCTTCAGCCAGCCGAACAGCGAAGCCTCGGTCGCCCCCGGCAAAGCGCGGGTCAGCGTCTGATACAAGTGGTGGTGCGTGTTGATCAGTCCCGGCGTCACCACGCAGCCGGCCGCTTCGACGATCTCGTCGGCATGGCCGGCCAGCGGCGTCAGTTCCGCCGTCGTGCCCACCGCGAGAACCACCCCATCGCGCAGCGCCACTGCACCGCCGGCAATTTCGCTGCCCGCATCGTCCATCGCGGCGACCACCGCCGCATTGCGGATCAGCGTCAGCGCCATGTCAGCTGCGCCCCGTCATTTCGGCGGGCTCGCTTCGTACTTGTCCCAGTGCGTGGTGATCTCGTCGACCACCTTTCCGCCCACCGCATAGAGGCTCTCGAGCGCCGCGGTCATCCCGGCATAACCCTGGTTCTCGCCGAGCAGATAGGGCGCGGGATCAATTCCCGGCGGCGGCATCGTGAAGTTGCTACCCGCGCGCAGCACCAGTACCCGGTCGCGGTCCGCCCTACCCACTTTGGTCAGGTATTCGATGGACTGGAACGTCCCTGTTTCCTCCATCGCGGAAGTCACGAACTCACCCTTCCCACGCGTCCAGAACTTCGTCCAATCGTTGGCCCACCGCGTCATCTTCGCGCCGTGCCAGAACGTCATCGCCGCCAGATTGTCGCCCTTCAGCACGAAAGGCGGCTTCTGCGCATTGGGGTAGCCGTTGAAAGCCTTGCGCGCCTCGGCAATCCGCGCGTCGTCGGGCAGCGGAATGTCCTTGGTGAGCGCAAAGGCCCAGTCCTGCAGCGCGGGATTTAGCTCGAACATCTCGCCGTTGACCGGCTCGAGCGGCGTCTTGTCCATCGGCCCCTTGCTGTGTAGCGCGAAATAGCCGCTGCTCCAGTCCTTGGGAATCTCGCGCGCATCGATCTCGTGCGCGATGTCGCCATCGATCAGGTAGCGCGCCCATGCCGCCGAACCGACCGAAGCATCCTCCGGATCGATCCCGGCAATCCCCGCGACGAGCCAATAGGCCTTTGACAGATCGAGCCGGTCATCCAGCCCCAGCGCCAGCGTGGCGGTCGCCGACTTGATCGAACCCATGCCGGTCACGATCGCCAGCACGCCTGTTTCGGGATCATAGGCGAGATTGTGCCAGCCTTGCGGGAACTCCAGCGTTTCGCTCAGGTGGCGGCGCTCTTTCCAGAGCTGGAATTCGCCCGGCTTGTCGCCGGTATCCTTGCCGATCTCGAACATGGTGACGACGACCACGCGCACCGGAAGCTTTGCTGCACAGGGCCGAGCCGGAATGCAGGACTTGACCGCCGAAAGCGTAGCGGCGTCTGCGACGGGCGCCGCTTTGGCAATTGTGGGAGCCAGCAAGGCCGCGGCAAAGCTTGCGAG
This sequence comes from Novosphingobium sp. AAP93, assembly GCF_001296055.1. Classification (NCBI taxonomy): domain Bacteria; kingdom Pseudomonadati; phylum Pseudomonadota; class Alphaproteobacteria; order Sphingomonadales; family Sphingomonadaceae; genus Novosphingobium; species Novosphingobium sp. AAP93. Next base: position 7,008 of record NZ_LJHZ01000026.1, on the reverse strand, counting down.
AGGCGCAAGAAAGCGCATGGGTCGGATCACCCTGAAATCATGTCAGAAAGGTGCGAGGGACGACACCTGCCGCCCCTCGCCCATTGCGCTCGGTCAGAACTTATAGACGACCGAGGCCTGCCAGTTGCGCGGACGCTCGGGCAGCGCGATCGTGCTGCCGAAGAGTTCCGTGAAGTTGGCGCGGAAGTACTTTGCATCCGTCGCGTTCTTCATGACCGCACGGAACAGCCACCGGCCGGTGGTGTAAGAAGCGCTGAGATCGACCAGCGTGTAGGCAGGGAGCCTGACGACCTGCGACTGACCCGAGAACACCGACGGCACATGCGTGATGCTGCCGGCGAACGCGAGGCCGTTGTCGAACGAGTAGGTCGCGGTCGCCGAGTAGAGATCCTCGGGGATACCGGCGCGGCGCGAAGCATTGCGGTTGGGGATCGGCACCAGACCGATCGGCTGACCGCCGAGGAAGAGCGCCGGATCAATGCCCTTCAGGTCCTCGATACCGAAGAAGCTGAAAAGCGACCCATCGCCGATTGCCGTCAGGTTCTCGACCTTGGTCTTGGTGTAGTTGGCCGAGACAAGGAAGTGCTTGTCGACCGACCAGCGCAGTTCGGCCTCGATACCCCTGGTCTCGACCGCCTGATTGGTAACGATGGCCTGCGCATTCCGGTCCACGCGGGTCTGCTTGTAGACGGAGACCGCCGCGTACAGGCGGTTATTCAGCCAAGACCCCTTGATGCCGCCTTCATAGAGCTTCGAAGCGCTGATGAACGCGCCCGACAGCGCGTCAGCCACGGTGATCTCCGCGCCCTGGCCGGCGATGATCGTCGACTGGCGAGAGATGGTCGCGTAGGGAATCAGACCCAGCGGCAACTTGTAGTTTGCGCTGGCCGACCACGACCAACCGCCCTTCGACGTCTTGGCCGATCCTGCCCCGCCCGGAAACTCGAGTTTGTCGGCTCGGTCCGCTGTCGTCACCCGGACGTGGTCGTAGCGGGCACCCAACGTGAGATCCAGACCGAAGTTGAAATCGAGGTTGGTAAGGCCAGCGAACCCGAGGTCGGTATAATGGCCGACGTTGTAGTTCGCGTAGTTGCAGTCGCACTCGGTCGAGAGCAGGCGATCCGAAAGCGCATTGTAGCCCTTGGTCAGATCGACGCGGTTGAAATACTCGTAGAAGAAGTCATCACCGTGCTTGAAATTGGTGTAGCGGATCGAGGGCGAGAGTTCGATTGAGAACTTGCCGATATCGGTCTTGAAAACCTTCGAGACAACAATGCGATCTTCAATGACATAGGATTTGTGAAATTGTGAGAAACCATACTGGTTCTCATTGTCATTCTTGTAACCATCGTAGAAGAACTGGTTCTTGATCTCGAGATCATTGCCAGCATCGAAGATGAGATCAAGATACGCTGTGTTGGCGATGTTGTTGAGCTTGTCGTCTTCTGCCGTCAGCGTGTTGCGGCGGCTGAGCTTCGCAGTACCGACATTAGACAGACGCATGGCCGGATTGGTGAAGCAGGCCGCGGTGATCGACGATGCAAACGGGTTTCCGCCGCAAGCAAAGCCGCCAAATGGATTGAGGTTGGCAACACGCGCTTCGGCAGCAGAGATTTGACCGTCGCCATTGGTATCAAGCGGCTGCGCATCACCGGTGATATAGTTGCCGTTGTCGATCAGATCCTGCGTCAGGCGGTTCCAGCCACCGTTTTGCTGGCCCTTGAAGTTGTGGTGCATGCCGCCGAACTCGAGGCGCAGATTGGGCGTGAGGTCGGTATCGAAGGCCGCCTGCAGGATCGTCTGGCGGGTCGACATGTTGCGATAGTAGCTGCCCGAGTCTTCAATCTGGGCGTAGAGGCTGTAGCCGAATTCCTGGTTGCCGATCTTGCCCGGACCGCGCACCTGCGCGCTGAGCACGTTGCGGGCCCAGCTGCCACTGGTGTACGAGAGCTGGCCCTCGGGGCTGTCGAGGAACTTGCCGCCGGCCGCACGCGCCGTCAGCGGCACGAAGTTGATGTAGCCGCCGGTCTTCGACGGACCATAGATCGGCGAAGCCGGCCCACGCACGATGTCGACGCGGTCGGACGCGCCGATCGGGGTCGGGTAGTTGCCGGGGTTGTCGAGGCGGCGGATACCGCGGAAGTAGACTTCGCCAGGGGTGCCGCGAATGTCGAGCGCGCCGCCGACGCCGAAGAACGAGTTGGTGAACACGCCTGGCGATTGCGAAACGAGGTCGTAGATTTCGGTGATGCCGAAGCGCTCGATCTGCTCCTTCGAGACGGTCGAGGCCGAGCGCGGGGTCTCGACGAGGTTCTTGTCGAAACCGAAGATCGAGCCGACGTCCTTGACCGGCAGCGCGTTCAGCGAGCCGACAACGACGATTTCTTCCTTCTTGGGCTCATCGGCTGCAGGCGCTTCCTGCGCGAAGGCGGGCGCGGTGAGCGCGGTGCAACCAAGCAGCGCCACAAGGCCTTTCATAAAGTGACGGGGCGCAGAAAACCGCGCTGAATTGTTCGGGTGAAGCATCGAGTAGACCCCCTGGGACGCAAAAGGCGCACTGCCTTCACCTGCCGTGAAGGCTGCCATGCGCGTGGTTGAACCGCGCCTCTCCCGCAAACCACCGGACATCTTCCCCGCCGTCATGCCGCTGTTCGCAGCATCCCCTCGGCCGGGCGCGCCCGCTTTTTTATGATGCCACCGCAGCGGCAATTCGTATTACGCTCTTAAGACACCTTCTTTGCCCGCGCCAGACGCTCGGCCTCATACGTTGCAAATTGGTGTTCAAGATTGACTTGCAGCCGCGCCTTCTCGTTGCCCGCCAGATACTTGGCGCAAGAAGGTGTGGCAAAATCAGCACAGACGAGCACGGGCACCAGCTTGACCGGATCGGCCCACAGCGCCTCGCCGGGCACGAAGGAATACTGCAATCCTGCCCGCGCAATCTGCTTGAGCTCCGGATAGGTCAGTCCCTGCTCGCGCACCGCGCGGACATATTCGTTGGTCATGTCCGAGCGCAGGACGCCCTCGTCGTCGGTCGAAAGCGCCACCGGGACACCATGCGCGCGATAGAGGTTCAGCGGATGATCCGCACCCTTCACGCCGAGGATCACTGCATTGCTGGTGAGGTTGATCTCGACTGCGATCCCCTCTTGCGCCATGCGCGCCATGGTGTCTTCGGCCTTGTCCTCGAAGGCGATGCCGGTGCCGTGACCGATCCGTCTCGCTCCCACCGCCACGGCCTGCGCGATATGGTCCTTGAGGTCGGCCGGCGGCACCTGACCCAGCGTCACTTCGCCGGCATGGAGCGTGAGCTTCACGCGCGGGTACTTTGCGGCAAGGAAGCGGATCATCGCCATGTGGAGCGCATAGTCACGCCGCGCCAGCCACGCGTCTTCAGGCATCACGATGTTGACGCCGACATAGCGCGGATCGGCATCGGCCATCATGAAGCCGAGGATCAGCGAGCGGTAGACCTGCCGGGGCGGCAGCGCCCGCAGCGCCTGAAACAGGTAGTGCACCGCGACGTTGCAGGCGGCTTCGGCAGCAGGCGTGCCGCAGGCCATGGCCCTGGCTGAAGCCGCCTCGTCGGCATCGAGTTCGGCCCTCGCCTTCGGAATCAGCGGGGCAAATTGCTTCGCTTCGCCAGCATGGACCGCCGACAGTTGAGCCTCTGCAATCGGTGCATCACCCGCCGCACGCACCACGGAAACCAGCGTCACCGTGTTGTGATCCAGCTCGAGGTACGAAACGTTGTCCCCCGCTGCGATGCGCCGCGTGGCGGACAGCATCTGCGCGGTCTCACCACCCATTTTCCCGAAGCGATCGAACGAGCGGAAAAACTGGGTGTGGCCAGAGGCATCGTTCTGCCCCACCCCGCGCTGGAAGCCGCGCGTCGACATCGCGTCGATCAGGCGGTCCATGCCGAATTCGTTATTGGCGGCGAACGTCTCGATCGCGCGCTCGGCCGGGCACGGCGGCGGTTCCACGCTGAGACCCGTCCCGTCGACGCAGAAGCCTTTGGCCGCAGCCCAGGTCAGGTAATCCTCGGCATAGATCGCGCCGCCGAGGTGATTGTGGAGATCGCCGCCCTTGGGCATGCCGCGCAGCAGCACGCGCAGCGTCGGCGGGCTTTCGCGCGCTGCCTCGATGAGCTTGGCGACGGCGGCCTCGCGCGCAGTGTCGTTGAGGACAGGTTGGGCCAAGGCAGGCGCAGCAGACAGTCCCGCGCCGAGCGCGCAGCTTGTCGTTGCCAACCATCCCCCTGCCCAGCGACCCAACTCAAGACCCCGTTCTTTGCACTGCGCCATTTTTTTGCACTGCAGCGTGACTATGGCCTTGACGTGTATCGCGCAAATGCAATGAATCGCGCAAGGTGTTGCGAAAATTAGGCAGGGTATAACGAGTGCCGGCATTCTCCCGTTTTCTGCGCTATTTCCTCGCGGTCGGCCGTCTCGGCTCGATCCGCAAGGCGGCGGACGAGCTCAATGTCTCGGCCTCCGCGATCGACCGGCAGATCCTCAATGTCGAGGCCGAGATCGGCATGCCGCTGTTCGAGCGCTTGCCCACCGGCCTGCGCCTTACCGCAGCGGGCGAGATCATGATGGCCGCCGGCGGACGCTGGCAGAAAAGCCTTGCCGAGGTGCGCGCGCAGATCGAGGACTTGCGCGGGCTCAAGCGCGGCCATGTCGAGATCGCGGTGATCGATGCGCTGGCCAAGGGCGTGATCCCCGCCGCAGTCCACGCCCTGCAGAGCCGCTACCCCGGCATCACCATCGAACTCAAGGTCGCATCCAACGATCAGGTGCGCCGCATGATCGCCACGGGCGAAGTCGATTTCGGCGTGTTCTTCGGCCCGGAATCCTATCGTGACATCACGGTGCGCGCCTTCGTGGAAGTCCACCTCGGCTTCATCACGCCCGCCGGCCACCCCTTCGGCGAGCAGGCCGAGGCGCGGTTTTCCGCCTGCGTCGGTTCGCCCGTGGTGGTGCCTTCCAGCCCGCTGGCGGTCAACCAGCAGATCGCCGTGCTTGAAGGCACCACGCGGCTGACGCTGGAGCGCAAGGCGGCCAGCAACAACATCCAGATGATCACCAGCCTCGTAATGGAAGGTGTCGGCATCGGCATTCTCACCTCGCTCGACGTCGTGACCGAAGTGCGCGCAGGCCTGCTTTCGTTCACCCGCATTTCCGATCCGGTGCTGCGCCCGATGACGCTCGCGCTGTGCACTGCCTCCGCCCGCCCGCCGAGCTATGCCGCCGATATCGTGCTGGGCGAAATCCAGAGCGCCTTCGGCCAACTGGCATGGCCCGGACCGAACGCCAGCATTTCCGGTTGAAAACGCCCCCCTGGCGCAATTGCGGTCCGCGCGGTGAACCGGTAACGGCTCTGCTTTGCCGCCCGACAAACGGACCTGCCATGACCGAAGCTGCCGCCCCCGTGCTGAACTACATTGCTTACGAGGATTTCCTCAGCAGCGTGCGCAAGCTGTCGCGGCTTCTGGCCGAGGACAGCTGGAAGGCGGACTTCATCATCGGCATCGGCCGCGGCGGCCTCGTCCCCGCAGTCTACATCAGCCATGAACTGCAAGTGCCGATGCTCTCGATCGACCATTCGTCGAAAGTTCCCGGCTTTGCCGACGAACTGCTCGGCAAGGTAGCAGACAAGTCCACCACGGGAACCAAGCTGCTGTTCGTCGATGACATCAACGACAGCGGCGGCACGATCGTCTACATCCGCAATCTGCTGGCGGAAAACGGCTGCAATCCTGACAATTTGCGTTTCGCCGTGCTCAAGGACAATTGCCGCTCGAAGGCGCGCGTCGACTACACCGCCGAAGTGATCGACCGCGCGGAAGACAAGCGCTGGTTCGTCTTCCCCTGGGAAGCGGTGATGACGGCGGAAACGCTGGCTGAGGAAGCACAAGCGGTTCCCGAGCGGCTGGGCGGCTAACCGCCGAACTTGAACCCGTTCATTACCGCCCACGTCAGCGCAGCGACCACCACAATCCCCGCCAATGCTGCGACTGGCGACCACTTCACATCAGGGGTCGCTTCGCCTTTCGCGCGGTCGCGCTTGCCGGTGATCATCGGCCCGATCAGGTTCTGCGCATTGAGCACCTGATAGTAGCCGATCGCCAGCACATGGAGGCCGATCACCGCCAGCGCCGCCTTGAATACGCTTTCGTGCCATTCGGATGCCATGCGGCCCTGATCAAAACTCACCCAATCGGCCAGCGGCCCGGATTCGATCCCGTCGACATCGACCGCAAAGAGGCCTGCCAGCGTGATGGTGAGCACCACGGCGAGCAGCGCCACCACACTCCAACCGCCGAGCGGATTGTGCCCGTCAGATGGAGCTTCGGGATCGTGGGTCTTGAGGTAGGCCATTATCGCGCCCGGCCCCTTCAGAAACTGAGCAAAGCGCGCAGTGCGGCCACCGGCAAAGCCCCAGAAAATCCGGAACACGACCAGCGCGAAGATGGCGTATCCCGCTTGCCGGTGGCGATCCATTTCGTGGTTCTCGCCGCTCCACCAGGCGAAGAAGAACAGCGTAATCAGGCTCCAGTGGAACACCCGCACGAACGGGTCCCACACCTTTACGGTCTCGCTTTCGGTGCTCATCGGGCGCCTATTCCTCGGCGCGGAACTGCCGGTGGCAGGCCGCGCAGGTGCCGCCGACAACCTTGAACTGCGCCAACACTGCTGCCGTATTCCCCGAACCCGCTATCCCGGCCAGCTTGTCTGCTTCAGCGACCAACTTGCCGGCAGCGGCATCGAAAGTGGGCTTCTGTGTCCAGATCGCAGGGAGCGCGTCGGTCTTCACACCGGAAGACGGCCCGGTCCCCGCCGGAAACAACCCGCCCTGCAGCCTTGCAGTGGCCGCCAAAGTGCGTGCCGCGGCCAGCAGCTTGGCCTTGTCCGCCCCGGCGCCAAGCTCGTCCTTGAGCGCCTTCATCGCGCCGCCCATTTTCTTGAAGTTCGCCTGCCGCGTCGCGATTGTCTCGGCAGG
>NZ_LJHZ01000025.1:0-3860 GCF_001296055.1 Novosphingobium sp. AAP93 | reverse complement strand
GGCGCGAAGCGGCGCGCGCGGATTTTACCCCCTGACGCGGTTTTGATCGCAAGGGCCGCCAGCCGCTGAGACAGGATTATGCGTGAAGCCCCCTTCATGCGCGAAGGTGTGGCGTGATTGACAGGCGGTGGCAAGAGAGTCGCCATCTCGTGCGCAGAGCGGCGCACGCATTGTGAAACCCATCACGATAGGTTATATGCAGTCATGGTTACCGTCTACCGCGCCCAGGGCTTGCGCTTCATCATCTTCGTCGATGACCACGCGCCAGCCCATGTCCATGTGTTCGGCGACGGGCACGCCAAGATCAACCTGCTCGGGGCTGACGGCTCGCCGGAGATCGTGACCATCGAAGGCATGAAGCGCGGCGATGTCCGTCACGCCATGCAGATTGTGGTCGAACAACAGCACTATCTGCTGTCACGTTGGAGAGAGATCCATGGTTGAGCCTGGCATGGTTGAATTGAGCGAAGCCCAACTCGCCGCTGCCGAGGAACGCGGGCGCATCGCCGCGCAAGCCGAGCCTCGGGCCGCACGCGCGCGCTACGATCGCCGCCGGGGGCGGATAGTGATTTCTCTCACCAACGGTTGCTCCTTCACCTTCCCCCCGCGCCTGGCGCAGGGACTGGAGGATGCCAGCGATGACGAGATCGCCCGGTTCGAGGTTCTCGGCAACGGCTATGGCCTGCATTGGGAGAGCCTGGACGTGGACCTGTCGATCCCCGGCCTGCTGGCAGGCCTCTTCGGCACCAGGTCCTATATAGCTCGCCACGCCGGACAGGCGCGATCGGCGGCCAAGGCCGCCGCTGCCCGCGCGAACGGAACCAAGGGCGGCCGTCCCCGTAAGTCCGCTGGCGGCTAGGGACCGGGCTGCGATGCTGCGCATCGAGCCAGGCTTAGGGATACACACCCCACGCACGCGTGCAGTACGGGATGGTGCCGTGTACGGTCTGCAAAGAATACCGTTGATTACGTTCGTGGTGCGGCGCTCGAAGGGCAAAGGGCTTGATCAGGATTCGGGCGGGATTTGACGAAGGGGGGAATTGGGGATTTGGTAAAGTGGCACCGTAATTCCGCTCACTTACAAACTACACCGATATTTTTAGAATATTCTAAAATATATCTCCGAAACTCTTTAACATCCCTATTTCTTTTGGATAGATAATATATCCTAGCCATGATCTTATCACTATCTATAAATGAATCGCAAAGACTAACTGCATAACCCAGCTCTTCATCACCACCAATGTTAGAATATTTAACTAAGCATGCAAACCATTTTATGATTAAATCATAATTTTTTTCTCTGATTTTCAACTTGTTTTTAGAGTAACTTAAATTAAATTTTTCCATTCTTCCTGCAAGATAATCTGTAATATTATCAGATTTACCTGAATTTTTCTGGCAGAGCTGGTAGTCTTGACCGATCTGTATCATGGTGGCATTAGGAAACGCAGAAGAAGCTTTAGCGCAAGCGACTGAATTCTCGAAGATCATCGCGCTGAGCCCAGCGAGCAAATAAAGGTTGCGAGGCATAAGCACTCCCCTCAAGGTTTTACATAGATGCCAATGACTGTTCGACCACGTCCAGTCATACCATTTGATGGCGCACCCGTCCTTGCGTTCCGACTGAAATAATCACTGGCGAAGCCATCATGTGTACGAAATTCGATATGGCCAAAAGGCCATCCTTTATCACGCGGATTAAAACGCGCATCTCGTGTCGCGTCGTATACGATAATAGCACCCTCGGGAGCATCATAGGGAGATCTATAATCACCATTTCCCAGCAAATTTTTATATCCCAAACTCTCTAAGTTGGGACCTGCCGATTTTGCGGCGACACCAGAGAGATAATTTGGAGCCACACCCGCAGCTAGAAGCGCACGTTTCACATAGGCATAGCACTTACCAAACGAGCGAGGTAGAACGTGTCGTTGGGCATAGTTTGCAGCAGCCAAAGCGTCGGCACCGGACTTTTGGCCAAGCTTAACAAGTGCGTCCCATGCAGCAGTGTGTTTCTTGGGCGCAGTCACCGTAATTCCTGTAAAAGAATCTTCCTCCGCTTCCGTCGCTACTACACCTCCATCCGACACTACGCGCTGCTGACCTTGCAAGGACGGATCAACATCATTGAGCGCCAGCATCATTCCAGTTTCTGTTACTGCCAACAGGTCATTTCCAACCCCCAACGATGCCGTTTGAAAAGCGGCTGACTCCGCAAGATAGCGAGCGCTCTCCCTAGCCGAAGGGATAATGATCTCTTCGCCGGTTTCCGGGTTGTAAATTCGCCCGGATCTATCCTCTGCTTTCGATTTCCGCCCCCCCGCGATCCCGTCCGCTACGAGATTCCCGATGGTATTGGCGAGTATAGGATGCCCGACGCGGGTTTGGCTGCGATGGCGGATTTTTCCGAATCGATACAGCGGCTTGTCTGCGCTCCACGCGGGCGCAAAGCGGCGCGCGCGGATTTTACCCCCTGACGCGGTTTTGGGCGCGAGGGCTGCCAGCGGCTGAGACAGGGATGGTTGCAAGGCCCCCTTCATGGCGAGAGGTTTGACGCGCTGCGATGGGCTGGTCAAGGCGAAGGACCCGACCTTGCTTTTTGTAGCACTCAGTGCTACATAATCGCATGACCAGCATAGCTCCCGCCCGCGCATTCAAGGCCGCCGGATTCGCCAAGGCGGCCCGCAAGGCCGGGATCACCGACACGGCGCTGTGCAAGGCCATTGCCCAGGTCATGGCGGGGCAGGCCGACGATCTGGGCGGCGGCGTGTTCAAGAAGCGGCTGCACGATAACGATTACCGCTCGATCGTGCTCGCCAAGGGTGGGGCCTTCTGGGTGTACGAGTATCTGTTCGCCAAGAAGGACCGGGCCAACATCGACGAGGCGGAGCTGAAGGGCTTCCGTCAACTTGCCAAGGCCTATGCCGGGCTGACTGCCGTGCAGGTGGAAGCGTTGCTGAAGGGCAAGGACTGGATCGAGATTTGCCGCGAGACGGCCACGCAGGAGACCGCATCATGAGCACAGCCAAGTACAAGAGCGACGCCTTCGCCGCGATCCATGCCTCGGCCAGCGCGCTGCACAAGGTCGGCGCTATCGACAAGGCGACCATGCGCGATTTCGACGAGACGTGCCTGTCGGTGCCGCCCGCCTTCACCCCCGAAGATGTCCGCCATCTGCGCGAAGCGAACAACGTCAGCCAGCCCGTGTTCGCGCGCTACCTCAACACCAGCGAGTCCACCGTCGAGAAGTGGGAGACCGGGGCCAAGCGCCCCAGCGGCATGGCCTGCAAGCTCCTTGCCATCGTCCAGAAGCACGGCCTGCAAGTGCTGGCTTGAGGGGCTGCGATGCTGCGCATCGAGCCGGGATCAGGGATACACACCCCACGCACGCGTGCAGCACGGGATGCGGCGGGGTTGGCGGGAGGCTATCCGCGCGCGCTTGTGCCGGGTGCGGAAGCGATCGGCGGTTTTGCGGGCTTTGCAGGGCGCGCGGATAGCGCGCTCTATGCCTCGTCGGCGTTGGCCTCGGCATCGAGCAGGGCAAGCAGCGTTTCCGCCTCAGTGCCGGCGACGTCGGCGCGGGCGGCGAGCCTGCTTCTGATCGGCTTGGCCGGATGGGTGGCGGTATGGACGGCTTTCAGGGCCTTGATGGAGACCTGAGTGTAGATCTCGGTCGTCTTGAGGTCGGCGTGCCCCAGCATCGCCTGGATGAACCGCACGTCCGCCCCGTTCTCCAGCATCAGGGTCGCCATGGTGTGGCGGAACATGTGGCACGAGCCGCGCTTGCCGATGCCGCTGTCGTTGACCGCCTCGCGCACGATCTCCGCCACCCGCTCCAGCCCCAGCGCCTGCCCGTA
>NZ_LJHZ01000024.1:0-17952 GCF_001296055.1 Novosphingobium sp. AAP93 | reverse complement strand
AGTCGAGACACCAAGCGTGGCGTCAGGTGTCTCGACTTCGCTCGACACGAACGGTGGGGGTGTTGCTGCTAACCCTCCTCGCCGCCTTCACCCTCGCCCCACCCGCCGCCGCGCAAGACATGCTCCCGCCCGCGCCCTATGCCTACAAGCAACTGGCTGACCCCGCGCAGGAAGCCAAGGCGCAAGCGCTCATGGAAACGCTGCGCTGCCTCAAGTGCCAGAGCCAGTCGATTGCTGATTCCGATGCGCCCATGGCAGGCGACATGCGCCATCAGGTCCGCACCCGTATCGCCGCCGGTGAGGATCCCGAAGCGATCCGGCAGTGGCTCATCGAGCGCTACGGCGACTACGTCAGCTACACCCCGCAGGTGAAGCCGATCACCTGGCCGCTGTTCGCTGCGCCCCTGCTGTTCCTCGCGCTGGCGGCGTTCCTGTTGCGCGGCCGTTTCCGCCGGAGGAAAGCCGCATGACCTGGGTTCTCATTCTTGTCATCGCGCTCATCGTTCTCGGCGTGATGATTGTCGTGCTCAAGCTGCCGCGCACCGGCTGGGAAATCACCGCCGCTGCGCTGCTGTTCGGCGTCTCTGGCTACGCGCTGCAAGGCCACCCTGGCCAGCCCGGCGCGCCGCAGGCTCCGGTCGAGAACACCAAGCTCGCCGACCAGACCCTGATCCAGGAGCGCCAGAAGATGGGCTCGGCCTTCGGGCAGGGCCAGTCATGGCTGATCCTCGCCGATGCGCTCACCCGGCAGGGCCAGTTCGGCGCCGCTTCCGAAATCCTGCGCAAGGCCATCGCAAAATCGCCAAATGACGCCGACCTGTGGGTCGCGCTCGGCAACACGCTCGTCGGCCATACCGAAGGCGTGATGACCCCTGCGGCGCAGTATGCCTTCCAGAAGGCAGCCAACATCGCGCCTGATCACCCCGGCCCGCCCTTCTTCATGGGCCTCGCGCTCGCGCAGGCGGGCCGTCTCGCCGAAGCGCGCACGCTGTGGGCGCAGCTGCTGGCCCGCTCGCCCGCCGACGCCCCCTACCGCGCCGATCTGCAGCAGCGGCTTCAGCAGCTCGACTCGATGATGGCGGAGCAGGCCCAGATGCAGGGCGCCGTGCAAGGCGCGCCGGCCCCGGGCGCGAAGTCGTCGCAGCAATAAACCTCGGTTTTCCGTGAACTTGAGCCGCATTTCCGGCGTTACTGACAACCGTGTGCATCCCATTGCGAGTGCCATGGGCCGGTGCTAAAGCGCCGCGTCGTCCGGGGGCGATTGTGCTATTGTGCCGTGATCCCGGCGCTGGGGCCTGCTGACAATGAACGATGCCGTGGTTGATGCTGGACCCGAAAGCGAAGCGCCGTGCGCTGCGGACGCGTCGGCGCCAGCCGCGAAGCCGGTCGGCGCGCTCGGCCTAGCGGTCGGCGCCATCGGCGTCGTCTTCGGCGATATCGGCACGAGCCCGCTCTACGCATTGCGCGATACGTTTGCCGGGCACCACCCGCTCCCGCTCGACCGGGTGCACGTCTACGGCATCGTCAGCCTGATGTTCTGGTCGATGATGCTGATCGTGACGCTCAAGTACGTCACCGTCATCATGCGGGCGGACAACAAGGGCTCGGGCGGCAGCCTCGCGCTCCTCGCCCTGATCAACCAGCAGGCAACCGGCCGCCGCTGGGGCAAGGGCGTGGTCCTGCTTGGCGTGCTCGCCACGGCCTTGTTCTACAGCGATTCGATGCTCACCCCCGCCGTCTCGATCATGAGCGCGGTGGAGGGCCTGTCGGTCTACAATCCCTCGCTCCACGGCCTTGTCGTGCCGCTGGTGGTCGCCATCGTGATCGCCCTTTTCGCCACCAAGAGCCGGAACACCGGCTCACGCATCAGCTGGGCTTCGCGCTGGGCGGGGCCATTCATGCTGCTCTATTTCGCCACGATCTCGCTGCTCGGCCTGCGCAGCATTGCGGATGATCCGGGCGTGGTCCTTGCGCTTTCGCCGCAGTGGGCCCTCGCGATGTTCATGGCTGATCCGTGGCACGGCTTCATCGCCATGGGCACTGCCGTCCTTGCCGTCACCGGTGCCGAAGCCCTTTATGCCGACATGGGCCAGTTTGGCCGCGTCCCGATCCGCGTGTCGTGGCTCGTCTTCGTGCTGCCCGCACTGGTGTTCAACTATCTTGGGCAAGCCGCGCTCCTGCTGCGCGATCCGGGCGCCATTCACAGCCCGTTCTACCTGCTCGCGCCGAAGGGCTTCGAATGGCCCTTGCTGGTCATCGCGACGACCGCCGCCGTCATCGCCGCCAAGGCGGTGATCTCGGGCGCGTTTCTGGTCACCCAGCAGGCCATCCAGCTCGGCTTCATCCCGCGCATGAACATCCGCCACACCTCCGCGACCGCCGGGCAGATCTATATCCCCACGATCAACTGGGCGCTGATGATCGCGGTGATCCTGCTCGTGTTGGTGTTCGAACGCTCGCGCAATCTCACGGCAGCCTATGGCATCGCGGTGACCGGTGCGATGCTGATCGACAATATCCTGCTCGCGGTCGTCCTCTTCAAGCTCTGGCGCTGGAAGCCGGTCGCCGCGCTGCCGCTGCTTGGCCTGTTCTTTGTGATCGACGCCACCTACCTCGGCGCCAATCTCGCCAAGATTCCGGATGGCGGCTGGGTGCCATTGCTGATGGGCACCGCGATCTTCACCCTGCTCACCACCTGGTCGCGCGGCCGCGCGCTGATGCGCCAGCATATGGCGGAAGGCGCGCTCCCGCTCGAGGTGTTCACCCGCTCCGCCCACACCAGCGCCGCGCGCGTGCCCGGTACGGCGGTGTTCATGGCCTCGGCGGCGGCGGGCGTCCCCTCGGCGCTGCTCCACAACATCAAGCACAACAAGGTGCTGCATGAGCGCGTCGTCGTCCTCACCGTCCAGATCGCCGATACGCCGATGGTCGAGCCGGCCGACCGCGCGCAGGTCAAGGACTTCGGGCAGGGCTTCTACCGCCTGATCCTGCGCTTCGGCTTCATGGAAGAGACCGACGTCCCGGCCGCGCTCTGCGGCGTCTCGGTCTGCGGCGAACCGTTCGACATGATGCGCACCAGCTTCTTCCTCTCGCGCCAGACGCTGATCCCGGCGGACGTGCCGGGCATGGCCCTGTGGCGCGAAATGCTCTTCGCCTGGATGCTGCGCAATGCGGCGGATGCGATGGGCTTCTTCCGCCTCCCCACCAACCGCGTGGTCGAACTCGGCAGCCAGCTGAAGATCTGAGGCCTCCCATACCGTCACCCCGGCCGTGATCCGGGGTCCCGCTGCCCCCGTAAGCGCAGTGCCAGCCTCAAGCGGGACTCCGGATCAAGTCCTGGGTGACGAATGCTGTCCATGGCTGTTCTACCCAAACGCAAACGGCGCGGGAACCCGAAGGCACCCGCGCCGCTTGTCGGCAACCGGTAGCTGGCTGAATCAGCCGAGGTTCGCGTTCACCATGCAGTAGATCATCGGGATCGACAGCAGCAGGTTGGTGCGGCTGGCATAGAGCGCGCGCGGTGCAGCAGCGGCCTTTTCTTCCGCGGTCGCCTCGACGATGCCGAGGATCTTCTTCTGCGCCGGCCAGATGATGAACCACACGTTGAACGCCATGATGATGGCCATCCACATGCCGACACCGATCAGCTTGACGTTGCCTTCACCGCTGAAGGTCAGCGCTTCGTGGCCGTAGCCGTCGACGATCGAGATCGCGAGGCCGGTCAGCAGCGTCAGCAGTGCGCCGTAGCGGAAGAAGAAGAACACCTTCGGCGCGATGTGCCCGGTGATCGCGCCCTTCTGCTCGGCGGGGATCTTGGGCATGGTCGGCACCTGCACGAAGTTCAGGTAGTAGAGCAGGCCGATCCAGAGGATGCCGAAGAAGGCGTGCGCCCAGCGGAACACCGAGTTGCTGTCAACAGGTGCGCTGGCGTGGAAGGCGATCATCACGCCGATCGCGACGGCAAGGCCGACCACGAGCACGAGATGCAGATTTCCGAAGAACTTTGCCATTTATGTTTCCCCCGAAGAGATGGTTCTTGATGGCTGTCCGGCCACCCAGCCGGTCCGCTGCGGTTCATATGCGGGAAAAGGCCCGCTTGTCATTGCATTTTAGTGCGAGGCGTCAGCCGCTTGGCGGGTTCTGCTCGATTTGTGCCTCGGCTTCCTCGCCCAGCCCATGGCGCAGCAGCATCGGGATCTGCGCGAAGGTGAACAGGAACGACAGCGCGCTCACCCCCCATAGCTTCACCAGCAGCCAGGTGTCGAACGAGACCGCATGGCGCAGCACTTCGTTGAGGCCGGCGAGGAACAGGAAGAACCACGCCCAGTTGCGCGAGAGCTTGAGCCAGCCTTCCTCCGAAAGCCCGTCGAACGCGCTCTGCAGCAGCGTACGCAGCATCGGTTTGCCGCGAAACAGCCCGCCGAACAGCACGGCGGCGAACAGCAGGTAGATCGCGGTCGGCTTGATCTGGATCCACACCGGATCGCCGAGGAACACCGTCAGCGAGCCGAAGCCAATGATCAGGATCGTCGAGAGCCACAGCATCGGCGAAATCTTGCCCAGCCGCCATTTCGAGATCACCAGCGCGGCCACCGTCGCGACCATGAACACCAGGGTCGACTTGGTCACCGCCACCACCGCGCCAAGGCTCTGGCTGTCTGCGTCCTTGGGGCTGAAATACCGGTAGGCGAGGAAGAACACGAGCAGCGGGCCGTAATCGACCAGCAGGTTCACCCACGACGATTTCGGCTGGGGCTTCGTCTCGCTCACCGCAGCACTCCCGCGATGACCCTCGCTACCAGATCGGGATCGAAGGGGCGCAGGTCGTCGATCTTCTCGCCCACGCCGATGGCATGGATCGGAAGGCCATACTGCTCCGCCGCCGCCACCAGCACGCCGCCGCGCGCCGTACCGTCAAGCTTGGTCATGATGAGGCCCGAAACCCCCGCCACCTCGCGGAAGATCTCGATCTGCTGCAGCGCGTTCTGCCCGTTCGTCGCATCGAGCACGAGCACCACGTCATGCGGCGCTTCCGGATTGAGCCGACCCAGCACGCGGCGCACCTTGGCCAGCTCGTCCATCAGCTCGCGCTTGTTGTGGAGGCGGCCCGCGGTATCGACGATCAGCGCGTCGATGCCCTTGTCGGTCGCGGCCTTAACCGCGTCGAACACGATGGAGGCGGGATCACCGCCTTCCGCGCCCGATACGATCTCGATCCCCAGCCGGTCCGCCCAGACCTTGAGCTGGCCGATGGCAGCAGCGCGGAACGTATCGCCCGCCGCCAGCATCACCGAATAGTCCTGCTCCTGAAACAGGTGCGCCAGCTTGGCGATGGTCGTCGTCTTGCCCGAACCGTTGACCCCGATCACGAGGATCACCTGCGGGCGCGGGAAGGCGACGATCTCGAGCGGCTTGGCCACAGGACGCAGGATCGCCGCGATCTCGCCCGCCACGGCTTCGGCGAGCGCCGCTTCGTCGACACCCTTTTCAAACCGCGTCGCCGCCAGCTTCTCGCGGATGCGCGCGGCGGCACGCGGGCCGAGGTCCGAGAGGATCAGCGCGTCTTCAAGGTCATCGAGCTGCGCGTCGGTCAGGCGCGTGCCGCCGGCGAGGCCCGCGAGGTTTTCGGTCAGGCGTTCGGATGTCTTGCGCAGTCCGCCGAGCAGGCGGTCGGTCCAGCCCGTCTCGTTGGTGGTTGCGCTGTCGTCGGGAGTCATTCCAGCAGGCCTTCGCGGATTCGGGTCGGTGTCAGCGATACAATCTCGCCCGGCGCGGTGCCTTTGGGCAGCCGGTAGGGCGCGAATTCGGGGGAATGGCCGGTTCCGTCGCGCTCGGCAAGCACTTCGCGCGTCTGCCCGATCAACCCCTCCAGCCAGCGCGCCCGCGTCGCGGCGACCGCAGCGCGCACTTCCGCTGCCCGCTCGCGCACCAGAGGCGGCGGCACTTGCGGCATTCGTGCGGCGGGCGTGCCGGGGCGGGGGGAGTAGGGGAACACGTGGCCATGCACGATCCCGCAGTCCGCCACGATGGCGACATTGGCCGCATGCA
This sequence comes from Novosphingobium sp. AAP93, assembly GCF_001296055.1. Taxonomy (NCBI): domain Bacteria; kingdom Pseudomonadati; phylum Pseudomonadota; class Alphaproteobacteria; order Sphingomonadales; family Sphingomonadaceae; genus Novosphingobium; species Novosphingobium sp. AAP93. The sequence goes on along the minus strand of NZ_LJHZ01000024.1, from coordinate 11,904 downwards.
TGGCGTCATCTTCCGTCGGAAACCCGGCAATGAGGTCAGCTCCGATGGCAATCTCCGGCCTGGCCGCGCGCAGCCGCTCGCTCAGCGACACCGCCTCGGCGCGGGTATGGCGTCGCTTCATCCGCTTGAGCGTCAAGTCGTGCCCGGCCTGCAGCGAAAGATGCACATGGGGCATCACCCGCGCCTCGCCGGTGATCAGTTCGAACAGCAGGCCGTCGATCTCGACCCCGTCGAGCGAGGACAGCCGCAGCCGGGGGAGGGCAGGGAATGCGCGCAGGATGGCGGCGACCAAATCACCCAGACGCGGCGAACCGGGCAGGTCCGCGCCCCATCCGGTGACATCCACGCCTGTCAGCACGACCTCGCGAGCGTCGGCTTGCAGATGGCCTTCAACCACCCGTAGCACGTCCACGATAGGCTGCGACACGCTCTTCCCGCGCCCCTCGGGGATGATGCAGAAGGTGCAGGCATGGTCGCACCCCGTCTGTACCGGCACGAAGGCGCGGGTGTGGCGGGTTGCCGGAGCGGGCCGGGGAGCAGGGCGCGCCTGCCATGCCGCCGCCTCCAATTTCGCGGCATTGGCGACCACCCCATCCACCTCGGGCATCGCGATAAACTCGTCCGGATCTATTGTCGCCGCGCAGCCCGTCACCAGCAGCCGCGCATCGGGGTTGGCCGCCCGCAGCCGCCGCACGGCCCGGCGCGACTGCCGCACCGCTTCGGCTGTCACCGCACACGAATTGACCACCACCGTCCGCCGCTCGGCACCCGCGACCATCGCCCGGATCGCCTCGCTCTCGGCCAGATTGAGCCGGCAGCCCAGTGTCACCACCGGATCGCTCACAGGGGATAGTCGCCCTCGTTGAACGTGCCCGCAAAGCTGAACGCTGCAGGCCCCGTCATCAGGATCGAGCCGCCCGGCTCCCATGCGATCTCCAGCGGCCCACCGGGCAGGTCGACCCGCACCGGACCCGTCACCAGCTTGCGCCGGATCGCCAGCACCGCCGCCGCGCAGGCGCCCGTGCCGCAGGCTCGTGTCAGACCTACGCCGCGCTCCCACACGCGCAGCTTGATATGGTGCGGCCCAAGGACAGAGGCGACGCCGACATTCACTTTCTCCGGAAACAGCGGATCGGTTTCGATCACCGGCCCCAGCCGCGAAAGCATCACCGCATCGGCATCGGGCACGAAGAACACCACATGCGGATTGCCGACATTGACCGCCGCCGGATTGTCGAGTTCTTCCCAGCCGACCGGCATCGACAACGTATCCATTGCATAGGCTAGGGGAACCTCGTCCCAGCCGAACCGCGCCGGGCCCATGTCGACGCTCGCGCCGCCCGCCGTGGCCGTCGCGGTGATCGTCCCGCCCAGTGTCTCGATCCGCTGCGCCCCGCCCAGCAGCAGGCCGACCGCGCGCGCGGCATTGCCGCAGGCTTCCACTTCGCTGCCGTCGGCGTTGAAGATGCGCATGCGCACGGCTGCACCCGCTGAAGGCTCCAGCATGATCAACTGGTCGCAGCCTATCCCGGTGCGCCGCTCGGCCAGCGCAGCCGCGCGCGCCGTGGACATCGCCACCGGGGCTTCACGCGCGTCGATCACGATGAAATCGTTGCCGAGGCCGTGCATCTTCTGAAAAGCGACAGACATCGGGCCCATCTAGGACCCCGTGCCGCCCGGCGCAACGGTTCAGGCGCTGCGGGCGGCCGGACTGTCGGGCGTGCCCGCCGGAGCCGCACTGGCGATCAGCAGGCCCCGCGCGGCAAGGTCCCGCTTCACGTCCTCGGCCGAAGCGGGCTGGCCATAGAGATAGCCCTGGCCCTTGAACTGGCCGAACCGGCGCAGCGCGCTCAGCACTTCGGCGCTTTCCACGCCTTCCGCCGTGATCGGCAGCGCCATCCCGCGCCCCAGCGAGGAAATCGCCTCGACGATCGAAGCGCTGTCCGCACTGCGCGCCAGCGAGGAGACGAAACTGCGGTCGATCTTGATCCGGTCGAACGGCAGCGTGCGCAGCTGGGCAAGGCTCGAATAGCCGGTGCCGAAATCGTCGAGGCTGATGCGGATGCCCTGATTCTTGAGGCTGGTGATCAGCGATCGCACCACCGCGATGTTCTCGTGCAGGCAGGTTTCGGTGATCTCGATTTCCAGCCGCGTCGGCGGGAAGTTCGCCGCGACCAGCATCTTCAGCAGGCGCTGCGCAAACCACGGATCGCGCAGCTGCAGCGGCGAGATATTGACCGAAAGCGTCAGGCCGGGATCCCACGCCTTGGCATCCTCGAGCGCCAGAGTGATCAGTGCTTCGGAAAGCTCCGCGATCAGGCCGATCTCTTCGGCGACCGGGATGAACACGTCCGGACTCACCACGCCGTGCCGGGACGAGATCCAGCGAGCGAGCATTTCGAAGCCGGTGATCTCGCCCGTCTCGAGGTCGATCTGCTTTTCATAATAGGGCACGAACTCGCCGCGCTTCAGTCCCTCGCGGATGCCCGCCTCGAGCTCGCCGCGGAAGCGCAGTTCGCTCTCCATGCTTGGCTCGAACCACGCGAAGCGGTTCCGCCCGCGGCGCTTGGCCTGATACATCGCAAGGTCCGCGCGGTGGAGCAGGTCCTGCGCCACCTGCACCGGGGTCTGTCCGGCGCTGCCGAAGCCGAGCGACACGCCGATCGAGGCCGTCACTTCGGCGCGCAGCCCGCCGCAGATGATCGGCTTGGCCAAACCGTCGTTGATCCGCACCGCCAGCCGCTCGATGGCGTTCTCGCTGCCCGGCGCGAAGATCGCCGCGCAGATGAACTCGTCGCCGCCCAGCCGCGCCACCACCCCGCGCGCGGGTATCAACCCCTCGATCCGCCGCGCCGTCTCGACCAGCACCGCATCGCCCGCCTTGTGGCCAAGCAAGTCGTTGGAGCGCTTGAACTTGTCGAGATCGATCATCATCACCGCGACCGCTTCGCCGCTCGCCGCCGCTTCCCCGACCAGCCGCGCGATCGCCTCGTCGAGGCTGCGACGATTGAGGCATCCGGTGAGCGCGTCGGTCTGCGCCAGCCGTGTCGCGGTTTCCTCGGCCTTGCGGCGCTCGGCGATCTCGCGCTGCAGTTCGGCGTAGCGCCGCCAGCCGAACAGCAGCAGCGCGACATTGAGGATCAGCGCGTTGGTGAGCAGCACGTCGGGGCTGCCCACACCATAGATCCAGCTGCGGACAATGCCGGTCATCACCGTCGATCCGGTGCCGACGAACAGGAAGATCGCCGCGACCAGGATGCCGAGCGCGACGAGATCGCGCTCGGCGCGTTCTAGCGGTGCCTTGCGGCCCGCCGTATCGGTCCTGTCGTCTCCGGTCGTCGCCATGATCGGCTTGCCCACTCCTTTCGGGTCCAATCCGGATGATTATCCAAACGGCCTGAAGTTTTGGTTAAGTTCGCCTTGCCGGGACGGCAAAAGCGCAAGGGCTTGCCCCGCCGCGCCATTTCGCGTAAGCGCCCCCAACTGCGACGGGGTCCGTGCCCTTTCGCAGGTCAGTTTTATCCCGGTTCTCCGTGATGGACGCCATACGCTGGTCGGCGAGGTTTCGCCCACCGGCGTTTTTCGCGTTTCACTGCTGGTCGACCGGGAAACAGGAGCAACGGGCGTGTTCGATAGTCTGTCAGACCGGCTTGGAGGCGTGTTCGACCGCCTGCGCGGCCGCGGCGCGCTGCGCGAGGAAGATGTCACCGCTGCCATGCGCGAAGTGCGCATCGCGCTGCTCGAAGCCGACGTCGCGCTCCCGGTAGTCCGCCGCTTCATCGACAAGGTGAGCGAGGAAGCGACCGGCCAGCAGGTGCTGAAGTCGGTCACCCCCGGCCAGCAGGTCGTCAAGATCGTCAACGACGCGCTGGTCGAGATGCTGGGCTCGGAAACCGCCGATCTCGATCTCGCCGCCACGCCGCCGGTCGTCATCATGATGGTCGGCCTCCAGGGCTCGGGCAAGACGACGACGACCGCCAAGATCGCCAAGCTGCTCAAGGAAAAGCAGGGCAAGAAGGTCCTGATGGCCTCGCTCGACGTCAATCGTCCGGCGGCGCAGGAGCAGCTTGCGGTGCTGGGCACACAGGCAGGTGTCGCCACGCTCCCGATCGTGCCGGGCCAGGCCCCGGTCGACATCGCCAAGCGCGCCTTGAACGCCGCCAAGCTGCAGGCGGTCGACGTGCTGATGCTCGACACCGCGGGCCGCCTCCACGTCGATTCTGCGCTGATGGACGAGATGAAGGCCGTCTCCGCCGTCTCTGCGCCGCGCGAAACGCTGCTGGTGGTCGATTCGCTGACCGGTCAGGATGCGGTCAACGTCGCGCAGAACTTCGCGGGCGAGGTCGATCTCACCGGCGTCGTGCTCACCCGCATGGACGGCGATGCGCGCGGCGGTGCGGCGCTGTCGATGCGCGCGGTCACCGGCAAGCCGATCAAGTTCGCCGCCACCGGTGAAAAGCTCGATGCGATCGAGCAGTTCAATCCGGAGCGCGTTGCCGGCCGCATCCTCGGCATGGGCGATATCGTCTCGATCGTCGAGAAGGCGGCCGCCACGGTCAAGGCCGACGAGGCCGAGAAGCTCGCGCAGCGCATGGCCAAGGGCCAGTTCGACATGAACGACCTGCGCACCCAGCTGCAGCAGATGCAGCGCATGGGGGGCCTCGGCGTGCTCGCGGGCCTCATGCCCGGAATGAAGAAGGCCAAGCAGGCGATGGCCGCCTCGGGCATGGATGACAAGGTGCTGCTTCACATGGACGCGATCATCGGCTCGATGACGCCCAAGGAGCGCGAGCGTCCCGAACTGCTCAACGCCAAGCGCAAGATCCGTATCGCGAAAGGCTCCGGCACTCAGGTGCAGGACGTCAACAAGATCATCAAGATGCACATGGAAATGGCGAAAGCCATGAAGCAGATCCGCAAGATGGGCGGGCTCAAGGGTCTTGCTGCCATGTTCGGCGGCGGCGGTCTTGATGCGGCGATGCCCGGCCTTGGCGGCGGTGCTCCGGGCGGTGACAAGCTTCCCGGCGGCGGCATGGGGGCAGGGATGGGCGGCATGCCTGGCTTGCCCGGCCTCGGCGGCGGCAACATGCCCGCCAACATCAACGATCTTCTTCGGAAAAAGTGATTTCAGGTTTCAGCTACAAGTTTACTCGGAAAGGTTTGAATAATGTCGGTTTCTCTTCGTCTTTCGCGTGGCGGTTCCAAGAAGCGCCCCTACTACAAGGTCGTCGTCGCCAACAGCCGCTCGCCCCGCGACGGCGCCTATCTGGAGCAGGTCGGCACCTACAACCCGCTCCTCGCCAAGGATGATGCGAACCGCGTCCGCCTCGTCGAAGACCGCGTGCGCTACTGGCTCGGCGTCGGCGCGCAGCCGACCGACCGCGTTGCCCGCATGCTCGACAAGGCCGGCATCAAGGAACGCGCCGCGACCAACAACCCCAACAAGGGCGAACCCGGCAAGAAGGCCAAGGAGCGCGCCGAAGAGCGTGCCGCCAAGATCGCCGAGGCTGAAGAAGCCAAGCGCGAGGCCGAAGAGGCTGCCGCCGCCGCTGCTGCCGCTCCGGCTGCTGAAGAAGCGCCCGCCGAGGAAGCTGCTGCCGAGCAGGCCGAAGGCTAAGTCCGCATGACCGGCCGCCCCGTCACGCTCGCTGCCATCAGCGGCGCGCATGGCGTGGGCGGCGAAGTGCGGCTCAAGCTGTTCGGGGAAGGGGTGGCGAGCCTCAAGGCCCACAAGTCCTTCAACGACGGCTCACTCACGCTGCAGAAGCTGCGTGATGACGGGAAAGGCGGCGCTATCGCCCGCTTTGCCGAAGTGGCAGACCGCACTGCGGCTGAAAAGCTGCGCGGCACCGTGCTGACGGTGCCGCGCGCCAGCCTCCCGCCACTGGCGGAAGGCGAATACTACTACACAGACCTCATTGGTCTTGCCGCCGTCTCGACCGAGGGCGAAGCGCTCGGCACCTGCGTCGCGGTCGAAAACTTCGGCGCAGGCGATGTGCTCGAGATCGAGCGCGCCAATTCCAAGCGCTTCATGGTCCCCATGCGCCCCGAAGCCGTGCCCGAATGGAACGGTGAACGCCTGCTGATCGAAGCGGCCTACGCGGCTGACTGACAGGTCTGCGTGTCGCAGCAGGCGTCGCTGCGTTCCACCTTCACGGGCGGCGTGATCAGATCGCGCACCAGCATGCGCAGCTCATCCCACAGCGTCGGCACCGGACGGCCAGTGCGCGCCTGTTCCTCGCGCGCCTGCAAGGCTGCCTTGTGGGCTTCGGCCCAACCGCGGCTCCACACTTCATCCATCATCGCTCGTCTCCTTCGCTGATGGCGGCATTCTACCTTTCTTGCGGGGGCAGGGCCAACAAATGCTCTGGCATATTCTATAAGGTGGCCTTATCATGAGACGTGCCCGATCTGCCGCCCCTCTCTGCCGTCCGCGTGTTCGAAGCTGCCGCAAGGCTGGAAAATTTCAGCCGCGCTGCCGAGGAGCTCGGCATGACGCAGGCCGCCGTCAGCTATCAGGTCCGCCAATTGGAAGACCGCGTCGGCCGCCCGCTGTTCCTGCGCGAGAAGGGCCGCGTGCGCCTGTCCGAAGCGGGCCGCCGCCTTGCCCCCGCTGTTTCCGCAGCGCTGTCTGATATCGCCACGGCTTTCGCCAATCTCGGCGCGGATGACAGTGGCATTCTTGCGATCAGCACGATTCCCTCGTTCGGCGGCACCTGGCTCAGCTCGCGCATCGGGCGCTTCCAGATCGCCGTTCCCGATCTGGCCATCCGCCTCGAAACGACGGGCCGCATCACCGATTTCGCGCGCGAAGGGATCGACGTCACCATCCGTTCCGGCCTTGGTCCATGGCCCGGCCACACCGCCGAATTCCTGATGCGCTACCACGTCACGCCGATCTGTTCGCCAGACTTCCTCGTTGCCAACGACATCAAGGAACCGGCGGACCTGCTGCGCGTGCAGCGCCTCGCGCAGGATGATCCGTGGTGGGCCGGCTGGTTCGCCGAGGCGGGAATCGCGCTCCCGCCCGCACCGCCCGCCGCCAGCATCCTGTTCGACAGCCAGCTCGAAGAGGCCCGCATGGCGGGCGCAGGCTTTGGCGCGGCGCTGATGACACCCGTGTTCTGGGCCGAGGAAATCGCCACTGGCCGCCTCGTCCAGCCGTTCCCCACGCTGTACTTCCCGCCGTTCTCGCTCTGGCTGGTCCGCCCCGAAGGCCGCACCGGAGTGCGCAAGATCGAACGTTTCCGCGAATGGCTCCTCAGCGAAATGGCCGCCGAACGCGCGCGCGGCATGGCACCTGTGGAAGTGTGGACGCCGCCGCCCGTAACGAAGCGGTAACAGGTCAGCTGTATATGGACGAATAGATGAACGCGCCTTTCGCTTCGTCCGTCCCGCTGGCAGCTGACCCGCTGTGGCTCTCCCTTTCAACCTACGAAGTCGGCCCCGCCGATGCGGAGCTGCCGTTCACCCGGCGCCTCGCCCGTGAGAACGGCTGGAGTGCCAAGCATGCCGCCCGCGTGTTCGAGGAATATCGCCGCTTCCTCTACCTCGCGGTGACAGCCGAACACCCCGTCACCCCCTCAGATGCGGTCGATCAGGCCTGGCACCTTCACCTCACCTACACGCGCGACTACTGGGAGCGCCTGTGCCCTGAAGTCCTCCGCCGCCCGCTCCACCACGGCCCCACCAAGGGCGGCCAAGAGGAAGGCGCGCGGTTCCACGAACAATATGCCCAGACCCTGCGCAGCTACGAGGCCGCCTTCGGCCCCGCGACCGCAGACATCTGGCCCGATGCGCGCCGACGCCTGATGATCGATCCCATGGCGCGGCGCGTCCACCCGCATGAAGCGCTGATCCTGCCCTACCGCTGGCTTCTCGGCGGCGGGCTGGCCGCGCTTCTCGCTTACGCTCTGTGGAGTGTCTTATGACCGGTCTTGGTCCTTTCGACCTGCATGGCCCTGAATTCCTGACCCTCTATTGTGAACTGGCGCTCATCGCGCTGTTTGCCGCTTTCGTCATCCCCCGCTACCTCCGCCCCGACGGCCAGCGCGGCCGCCGCCCCGACGAAGCCGAGATCGCGCTCCTCGCCGGCGGCCGCGACCGTTTTGCCGAGACGGTGACAGTCGGGCTCCTTGCCAAGGGCGCGGCGACTGTGCAGTCCAGCGGAAAGGTCGCCATCCGCGATCCGCGTGGCGGTGAGACCATGGCGGAGCGCCGCGTTGCCGCGCTGACGTCACCCGCAAGTTGGCAGGATATCCACCGCGCCCTCGCCGGACCGGCTGAAACCGCCGAACGGCAGCTGGAGGCCAAGGGCCTGTGGATGGACCGCCGCGCCGCTCGCCAGCTCCGCCTGATCCAGACGGCGCCGCTCGCGCTGCTGTTCCTGTTCGGCATGGCCAAGTGGATCGTCGGCACGCTGCGCGATCGCCCGGTCGGTATCCTCACCGCCTTGCTCATCGTCACCGCGATTGCTGCGATCCTGCGCTTCGCAGTGATCGATCGCCGCACCCGTGCCGGCAAGGCCGCGCTGGCGGACGCCCGCCTCGAAGCCGATCGCCTGCGCCGCGCCGCGCCGACTGACGAAACCCCCCTGGCGGTCGCGCTGTTCGGCACGACCGTACTCACCGGCTCGTGGCTCTCGGACTTCCACCGCATGCGCGCGGCATCAGGCAGCGGCGGCGATACCAGCAGCAGCAGCGGCTGCAGCGGCGGGGGCGGAGGTTGCGGCGGAGGCGGCTGCGGCGGCTGCGGGAGCTAGTCCCACCTCCCATTGCGTCACTGCTCGCATTGACGAGAAATTGGTGCCAACCTGCCGCTGAACGGTTGGAGGCGTCGAATGCGGTTCAAGGCAGTTATCTTGGCATCTCTGGCGCTGGGCACACCGCTCCCTGCTCTCGCCCAATCCTCTGATCCCGCCAGCTTCGACCCCGAAATCACGACCATCCTCAAGAACTGGATGGCCGAAAACCACATCCCCGGCATGGTGTTCGGCGTGGTCAAGGACGGCCGCCTTGCCTACGTCAAAACCGAAGGCGTCCAGGACCTCGTCCAGAAGCGCCCCGTTACGCCCGACACGCTGTTCCGCATCGCCTCGATGACCAAGGCCTTCACCGCGCTGTCGATCCTCAAGCTGCGCGACGAGGGCAAGCTCGCGCTCGATGATCCGGCGGACCGCTATGTCCCCGAACTGCGCGGCTGGACCTATCCCACCACCGATTCCCCGCGCATCACCATCCGCGACCTGCTCACCCACAGCGCCGGTTTCGTAACCGACGACCCGTGGGGAGACCGCCAGCAGGTCCTCTCGCAGACCGCCTTCACCGCGCTCCTCCGCGCTGGCGTCCCCTTCACCCGCGCGCCCGAGATGCGCCACGAATACGCCAACCTTGGCTACGCGATCCTCGGCCGCGTCATCGCCAACATCACGAAGGCGCCCTACCGCAGCTTCGTCGAGCAGCGCCTGCTCACCCCGCTGGGGATGACCGCCAGCGGCTTCGACGTCCTCGCCCACCCGAAGGACAAGCGCGCGATCGGCTATCGCTGGGAAAACGACGCGTGGGCCGAGGAACCCACGATGAAGGACGGCGCGTTCAACGCGATGGGCGGCCTCGAAACGAGCGCAACCGACTATGCCAAGTGGCTAAGCTTCATCACCTCCGCCTGGCCCCCGCGCGACGGCGAAGACACTGGCCCTGCCAAGCGCGCCACTGTCCGCCAGATCATGCGCGGCGCGAACAACGCCAATGTCTTCCACCGCTATGCCACCGGCGGCGACAAGCAGTGCCCCGGCGCCCTGGCCTACGGCATGGGCTGGCGCGTCATCACCGATTGCGATTACGGCACGGTCCTCGCCCACGGCGGCGGCTACCCGGGCTATGGCAGCCACGTCATGGTCCTCCCCGAATACGGCGCTGCGCTCTTTGCGCTCACCAACCGCACCTATTCGGGCCCCAGCCAGCCCGTGTGGGATATTGCAGCGCTGCTCACGGCCAAGGGTGTGCTGGTGAAGCGTGTGGAGCCGGTTTCGGCGGACCTCGCCAGCTTTTACACGGCGGCGCAGACGGTCTGGACCTCCGGCACCATCGACGCGCTGCAAGGCCGCGTCGCGATGAACTTCCCGATGGACCGCACGGCGGTGAACTGGGCTAGGGTGCTGGCGGAAACCAAGGCCAAATCCGGCATGTGCGAGACCTCTGCGCCGATCGCCGCCGATGGCGCGCTGAGCGGCACCTTCACGTGGAAGTGCGAGAAGGGGAGCATCGAGGGTACCGTGCTGCTTGCGCCGACCAAGCCGATCACGCTGCAATCGCTGGGCTATGCGTTCGAGGGGAAGGATTGAATTTGGCGCAAGGATTGTATATACGGAATGTATATACGGAGTCTGTCATGAGCTACTGCAGATGGAGCGATGGCCATCTCTACGCCTATCCCGGCGCGGATGGCTATCATGTGCATGTCACGGGGCCAGCCTTGGCTGAAGGCCGGGTGCAGGATCGCTACGTCGAACCATCGGCGCAGGCCCTGCTGGCGCGCGTGCTCTGGCTGGGGGAGAAGGGCTGCGACTGTCCATGGGATGCGCTGCGCTGGCTCAAGGAAGATGTGGTCGCCGAACTCGATGAGCGGGAGAAAGTGCAGTGAGCGAGGAGTTTCTCGGCAAGACTTTCAAGTCCGGCAATTCGGTCGCGCTGCGCCTGCCCAAGGCGCTCGGCTTTGAAGAGGGCACCGAAGTGCGCATGGTCAAGGAGGACCGCATGACCTTTCGCATCGAGCCGGTAGACGCCCCCAAGCGCAAGATCGATATCAGTGGGTTCTGGGGCAAGGCTCCCGGCCTGACGCTTCCCCCGCGCGAGGATTTCGAGGAACGGCCCAGCACGATCGCGGCACGCAAGGCAAAGCCTGAGGCGTGATCCGTTTTTTGATCGACAGTGACTGTGCGGTCTATGCCATGACCGCGCGGTTCGCGCCCCTCGGCGTGCGGCTTTCGCAGCTTGAGCCGGGTGATATCGCGATATCATCGATCAGTTTTGCCGAAGTCGCCGTGGGAACGGTGGCGGGCAAGCCGCCCGAGCCTGCCGTGCTGGAGGCGTTTGTCGCCGTCATCCCGATCCTTTCCTTCGACGAATCCGCCGCACGCGAATACGCCCGCCTGCCCTTCAAGCGCGCCCGCTTCGACCGGCTGCTTGCCGCCCATGCGCTCAGCATCGGCGCGACGGTGGTGACGAACAATGAAGCCGATTTCGCCGATGTGCCGGGGCTCAAGGTCGAGAACTGGACGGTGTGATGGAGCATCTCTTCAACGTTTTTGTGTTCGCATTGATGCCGATGATTATCTCAGTCCCTGTCGTGCTGCTTTTGACCAAGTACGGTCGCAGGTTGGGTATTGGGCAGGCGTTGGCTGGCTTCGTGCCGACGATTTTCGTTTTCGTTGCGGCCCTGTTTGGCCATGTCTACTGGCTGCTGAGTGAGGGCGCGGCGGATCATTCTGCGTACAGCCCAGCAATGTTCCTTATCGTTGGCTTTCCTGTAATACTCATCAATCTGGTGGCGAACATGATCGCAGCCCGTTGGGCCTCTAAATGACCTTCGTCGCCACTGTCCTCACCCTCTACCCGGAGATGTTCCCCGGCCCGCTCGGCGTCAGCCTCGCCGGCCGCGCCATGGCGGAAGGCACGTGGGCGCTCGATACCGTCCAGATCCGCGATTTCGCGTACGACAAGCACCGCACTGTCGATGATACGCCCGCAGGCGGCGGCGCGGGCATGGTGCTGCGCGTCGACGTGCTGGCCAAGGCCATTGACCATGCGCGGGCATTCCTCCCCGGCACGGGGAGGGGGACCACCGAAGGTGGTGGAGGGGCAGGTGCCGCCAATCCCACCTCCGAAGGTCGGGAATCACCGCACG